>DASXIG010000562.1:0-4496 GCA_036498105.1 Xanthobacteraceae bacterium
TGCGATGATATTGCCCGCCATCGCAGTCGTGTTGAGCCCATGACCGCCGAAGCCGCTCGCAAGCCAAAGCCCGGGGGAGAGCTCCCCGATCTGCGGCATCCGATGCAGCGAGTTGCCGAGCAGGCCCGACCAGGAATACTCGACCTGCACCTCCCCGAGCTGCGGGTAGACCCGCGCGATATCGGCCTGCAGGCCCTTGCTAAAGCGGTTGGGATCGGCCTCCCATGTAGTCGATCGGCCCGACCACAGCAGTCGATTGCCATCCACAATGCGGTAATGATTGTCGGCGAGATCGGTATCCGTGACGGCGCCGCGATACGTAACAGCCTCCGCAAGCTGCGGGCCGAGGGGTGCGGTCGTGATCACATAGGCCCAGACCGGGACCAGCGTGCCGGCGATGCGCGGCAGCAGACGACCCAGGTGGGCGTTGCATGTGAGCACGATCTGGCTTGCCCGCACGCGGCCCGAAGGTGCCGTCACCCGTTTGCGCACGCCGGCCGGATCGATCGACAGCGCCTGAGTTTCCTCGAAGATGCGCACTCCGGCGGCTTCGGCGGCCTCCGCCAGCCCCATCGCATAGTTCAAGGGATGGATGTGGAACGCCTGTGGGAGGTGCAGGGCATGAAAGTAATGCCGGCTCTTGAGCACTTCGCGGACCCGCTCGGTCGGCCAGCCTTCGACTTCGACCCCAAGCTCCTGCCCGTAGAGTTGAACATCGGCGAGCACCTCGTCGCCATTATCCACTTTCGAGACCTTCAGCCACCCGGCCATGGGCGCAACGCCGGGCATGCGCAGCTCGGCGATGGTGGTGCGCACATAGTCGAGACCCATTTCGGACAACGCCCACAGTTCCTTGGCGTGGTCGAGCCCGACCCGATTGATGATCTTGTCCATGGATTGGGCAAAACCCGGCAGGACAAAACCGTCGTTGCGACCCGAGGCGTTCCAAGCGATGCGGCGGCTCTCCAGCAACGCCACTGACCACCCGCGGCGCGCCAGCTCGCGCGCAGTGGTGAGGCCGGCCAGGCCGCCGCCAATGACACAGACGTCGACGTCGAGATCGAAGGTGAGCGGCCCCCGCTGGCGCGCGGGCACCATGGTCGCGGCGTACCAGGTCGAACCGTAGGACGGCTGCTCAGCAGCGTTCACGTTTCGCGTCCACGTTTGTGTCCTCGTTCCGTCCAGCACATTGCGCAACGATGGTTTATGCTAGATTGACCACACGGGCAAAATCGATGTCGCCGCCATGCGCCTGATGCTGCTTCGACACGCGAAATCGGAAAAGGCCGAACCTGGCATGTCCGATCGCGAGCGCCGGCTCAATGCACGCGGGCACGGGGACGCCGCGACCATGGGCGCCTACATGGCGCACCATGACCTGACGCCAGACCTCGCGTTGATCTCCGCCGCCCAGCGCACCCGCGAGACCTGGGACCACATCGCGGGGCAGATTTCCCCGCGCTCGCCCCCGATCTTCGAGCGCCGGCTCTATAATGCGGGCTCCGATGCCATCCTGCGGGTCCTACAGCAAACCGGCGAAGCCGTGCACGCGCTGCTGGTGATCGGTCACAATCCCGGTCTGCATGACCTCGCGCGCAAGCTGATTGCGTCCGGCGATGTCGAAGCCCGGGAGCGGCTGAACGAACGCCTGCCCACGGCGGGACTTGCGGTGATCGACTTTGCTGCCGAGAGCTGGCGCCAGCTCCACCCGCAAGGTGGCCGGCTCGAGCGCTTCGTCACTCCGCGCTCGCTGGCGAGCGCCAATCGAGTGTAGGGGCGAGGCATTGCCTCCCCCTTTCTTCCGATGTCTGAGCGCGAGCCACGCCGACCCGTTCCATCCCTGAAAGAAACGGCTGATCGTTTTCCGCTCACGCTCCATTCGCGGACGTGGCAATATGCGGTCCGGAAAAGCTCAAAAAGAGCGGGGACGCTGCCATGTACAAAAACATCCTGATTCCGATCGATCTCGCCGACGTCGAGCTGGCGAGGCCGGCAATTGCCGCCGCATCGATGATGGCCTCGCAATCGAATGGATCCATTCGCCTGGTGAACGTACTGCCGCTCACGCCCGTGATGCTGGCTGAATACGTCCCTCCTGATTTCGAGGTGCAACAGCGGAAGGCTGCGCAGGACGCCCTCGGCGTGATGGCCAAGGAGATCGGACTGGGTGACGGGGAGGCATCAGCCTCGGTCCGTCAAGGCGGAATCTACCAGGAAATCCTGGAAGAGGCGAACAGCATGAGGGCCGATCTCATTGTCATGACCTCGCGGCGCCCTCAGCGGCACGCGGTGCGCACCTATTTCCTCGGCTCCAACACCGGGCATGTCGTGCGATACGCGAAGTGCTCGGTGCTCGTAGTGCGAGATTGAACCTATGGAGAACTGATCACAAGAGGACGGACGACAGAGGACAGAGGACAGAGGACAGAGGACAGAGGACAGAGGACAGAGGACAGAGGACAGAGGACAGAGGACGGATGTCCGTCGTCCGTCCTCTGTCGTTTGTCCTTTTTAGAGGACCGGACCGGCATCCGGGGTGAGCTTGTCGATCCGGCGCAGCTGCGGGAAGGCACCCATCCAGATCAGCATCACCGCGATAGCCCCGATGCCGCCGATCAGCGCTGAAGGTACCGCTCCGACCCATGCGGCGATGAGCCCCGCGCGAAATTCGCCGAGCGAGCCGGAGGACCCGGTGAACATCGAATTCACCGCCATCACCCGGCCGAGCATGTCGTAGGGCGTGCGCATCTGCACGAGCGATTGGCGAATGACGACACTCACCGCGTCGGCCGCACCATAGATCGCAAGCGCCAGAAACGACATCGGGATCGAAGTGGAAATGGCAAACAGAAAGCTTGCCGCCCCAAAGACTCCCACTGCAGCAAGCATGATCTTCCCGGCGCCGCCGGTGATGGCATAACGGGCGAGTACAATGGATGCCGTCAGCGCGCCGGCCGCGGGTGCGGAGCGCAGCAACCCCAGCGCCCACGGACCTGTCTGCAGAATATCACGTGCATAGATCGGCAACAGCGCCGTAACACCGCCCAAGAGGACAGCAAACAGGTCGAGCGAGATGGCGCCGAGCAGAACGGGGCGGCTGAGGATGTAGGAAAAGCCCGCGAACAGTGTCTCCGCAGTGAACGGCTTACGCTCCTCCTTGCGCGCTGCAACCCGCACCCGGCCAATCAATACGCTGGCGGCGATGAACACAACGGTACAAACCGCATAGACGACGGTCGGACCGAGCCCATAAAGCAAACCACCCAGCGAAGGCCCGCAGATGACCGCCGTTTGTTGCGCGCCCGCGGACGCTGCGATCGCTCTGGGCAGCAGCACCGTCGGCACCAGTCCGGGCAAGAGAGCGTGCATGGATGGCAGCTCGAATGCTCTCGCCGTGGCGGACAGGCACAGGATCGCCAGCATGCTGTCTCGCCCCAGCCATCCCTTCGCGCTGCCGAGCGCAAGAGCAAGCGCGGCGAGTGCCTTCGCGACCTGACAAACCCCGGCGACCGTCCGCCGATCCAGTCGGTCGGCGACCTGGCCGATCAAAACCGACAACGCGACCACCGGAACAAATTGCACTAGGCCGACAAGCCCGAGATCAAGCGCATCGCCGGTGAGGTCGTAGATCTGCCAGGCTATTGCCACCCCCTGCATCATGAATGCGCCGTTGCTGAAGGTGCGCGCCTGCCAGAACAAGACGAAGGGGCGGTAGTGCAGCAGTCGGGACGGGGAGGGGAATGACACGGTGTCAGAGCGGGATGGCCAGCAGCGTGTCTATCACCCGGCTGTCGAGGATCACGAGCTTTTCCGCAAAAGCTGTCCCTGTCTCCGGTACATCGAGCAGAATGCGGTCCAGATAGCGCCCGGTTGCGAATAGGCTGGTCTCGCCCGTGTGCATGATCCGCGCGACCATGAAGCTCGTCTGCGCGCGAATCTCGCCGTCCTCCCGCCCGCGAATAAGCGCGGGCCCGAGCAGGTGCCGATAACGCTGGGCTTCATAGACATTCGCGTCGCGCAAGGAGCGGACGCGATCGCGCAGCATGGCGCGCGAGGTGGCGTAGATCAGGGCAAGCGGCAGCCCCTTCTCGAAGTTCTCGGCGGTAGTGACACGATAGCGGCCATCCGCAACAAAAAAATTGGGCCATTCCTCGAGCTTGTTGTCGTCGATTGTCTCTACATAACGCGCATTGAGGTCCTGTACCTTTGCTTGCAGATCGATGCTCATGCCCCACCCATGAGCAAACTAAAACCCCATATGGCTGCGGTAGGCCTTCCAGAAACCTCGCACCGCCGCTTCCGTGACCCTGTTGTCCTCGGACGCGACGCTCGCTCCGCCCATTTCGACCACTGAGAGAAGATCGGGCGCGCTCGCCACGCCGCGCTGCACGAACCCCGGCGCAGCGCCGTCCTCCATGGAGATGTAGCCGGCGGGACCGATCAGATTGGCCTGCCGCAAACGACGCTCGGTCATTTCCTCATCGTCGCTCGCGAAT
>DASXIG010000563.1:0-3460 GCA_036498105.1 Xanthobacteraceae bacterium
GGCGATGATAGCCTGGGAGAGTACGAAGATGCCCCCACCTCCCAGCCCTTGCAGGGCGCGGAAGAGACTGAGTTCGGCCAGGTTCTGGCTGAGGCCGCACAGCACAGATCCGAGGAGGAAGAGCACAATCGCCGCCTGGAAGAGCCGCTTGCGGCCGTAAAGATCACCGAGCTTACCCCACAGTGGAGTAGAGACCGTGGAGGTCAGCAAATAAGCAGTGACCACCCATGAGAGCTGGCTGAGCCCCCCGAGATCGCTTACAATCGTCGGCAACGCCGTTGCCACGACCGTCTGATCGAGCGAGGCGATCAGCAAAGCCAGCATCAGCCCGCTGAAGATAACCCATACTCTGCGCTGGCCTGCTGTTTTTGGGAGTCCAGCCTGCGTCTGCTCTAGAACCATGGGAAGTATTCCTTTACTTCTTTTCGCGCCAGCCATTGGTTAACCGAAGCGGCGGGGTTGCCCCGCCACTTCGGTTAACCAGGTTATGGGCCAAACGACATCTGGCCGCTTCCCGGCCCAGGAAGGAAGCGTGAGCTGTCTGCCATGAGACAGGGAGGACCAACTCTTTGACCGCAGCAGTCTCACGACAGCAGCTTATCGAGCGTGATCGGCAGATCGCGGACGCGGATGCCCGTGGCATGATAGACGGCGTTGGCAATGGCAGCGGCGGTGCCGACGATGCCGATCTCGCCAATGCCCTTCACGCCTATGGGGTTGACGTGGGGGTCTTCCTCGTCGATCCAGCTCACGTCGATCTCCCCCACATCGGCGTTGGTGGCGATGTGGTACTCGGCGAAGTCGTGGTTCACGTAATCGCCAAAACGCGGGTCCAGCACGCTTTCCTCGTGCAGGGCCATCGACAGCCCCCACGTCATCCCGCCCAGGAACTGCGAGCGAGCCGTCTTCGGGTTGATGATGCGACCGGCGGCAAAGACCCCCAGCAGGCGCGGAACACGCACCTCGCCGGTATCCGCGTTGACACGCACCTCGGCGAACTGCGCGCCAAAGGCATGCATAGCGTACTGCTGCGCCTCGGGGTTCCCATTGAAGGCGCCGGTGGCCTCCAGCCCCCCGGCGGGGACCATCCCTCCGAACTCCTCCTGCAGCCGTGTGCGCAGCTTCTGCGCGGCGTCCACGATCGCCCACCCCCAGGAGCCGGTACCCGTCGAGCCCCAGGCCGGGAACGCCTGCGGCAGGGTGCTGTCGCCGATCTCCAGTTGCACTCGCTCCACGGGCGCCTCCAGCGCGTCGGCCGCGATCTGGGTCAATATGGTCCAGGCGCCCTGGCCGACGTCCTCTGCCGCGATGCGCACGTGATAGCGCCCATCCTTATCAAGGGCAATGCGCGCGGCTGCGGGCAGTTGCACGGTCGGATAGGTCGAGGCGGCAACGCCGGTCCCGATGAGCCAGCGCCCCGCTCTGCGCGCCCGAGGAGTTGGATCGCGTGGCGCCCAGCCGAAGCGCTCGGCGCCTTCGCGCAGGCAGGCCACCAGGCCACGACTGCTGTAGGGGAGGCTCGTTTCAGGATCGACCTCGGGCTCGTTGCGGAGGCGCAGTTCGACTGGATCGAGGCCACAGGTCACCGCCAGCTCGTCCATCGCCGACTCGAGCGCGAACAACCCTGGGGCCTCGCCCGGCGCGCGCATCCACGAGTTGGCCGGAAGGTCGAGCCGCGCCAGCCGGTGGGTGGTGTGGCGGTTGGGCGCCGCGTACATCGTCCGTGTCGGGACGGCGGCTGGCTCAGTCATCTCGTAGAGCGCGTTGGTCTGCGCCACGACGTCGTGTGCGATTGCCGTGAGGCGACCATCGCGCCCGGCGCCCAGACGGATGCGCTGGATGGTCGGCGAGCGGTAGCCTGCCGGCCCGAACATCTGCTGCCGTGTTTGCGCAAACTTCGCCGGTCGCCCTGCGACCCGCGCAGCCATGACGGCGAGGATCGCATACGGGTGTGTAAACCCCCTGGACCCAAACCCGCCGCCGACGTAGGGAGCGATGACGCGCACGCGCTCGGGCGAGAGCCCAAACGCTGTGGCGATGTCGTTCAGTCTGATGTACACCCCCTGGCTCGTGTCGTAGACGGTCACGCTCTCGCCGTCGTCACCCCAAATGGCCAGGGTCGTGTGCGGCTCCATTGGGTTATGGTGCTCGGCAGGCGTTGTGAAGGTGAGGTCGAGCGAGACCGGCGCGGCCGCCAGCGCTGCCTCGACGTCGCCCAGGGCGCTATCCGCCGCATAGAATGGGGCAGCCTTTTGCGGCACAAACTCTGGCTTGTAGAGATCGCCGCGGTCGGCGCGCAGCTCGACGTCGTGCGGCTGCTCCTCATACCGCACGACGACCATGCTCGCTGCCTGGCGAGCGGTCTCCAGCGTCGCGGCGACGACGGCCGCGACGAACTGCCCGCGATAGGCGACGGCATCGGATTGGAAGACCGCCAGATCCTGGTCGTCCAGCGGAGCAATCCGCGGGGCGTTCTCGTGCGAGAGCACGGCGAGGACGCCGGGCAGCGCCCGCGCGGCGGTCGCGTCGACCGACACGACTCGGCCCTTGGCAACCGTGCTCTGCACCGGGAAGACGTACGTGACGTCTTCAACCGGGTATTCATAGGCATATTTTGCCGCACCGGTGACCTTCTGAACCCCGTCGATGCGGTTGAGAGGCGCGCCGGTGGCGCGCGTAATGAGATGATCCTTCATTTTTACACTCCCTCCCCTGTCAGGTCAAGCAGCGTCCGCACCAGGGTGTTGCGGGCGAGCGGAACCTTGAATGCGTTTCCGGGCAGTGGCTGTGCATCGGCCAGTTCGGCATCGGCAGCCTGCTGAAAGTTCTCCTCGGTCGCCGCTGCGCCGCGCAAAACCGACTCCGCTTTCATTGCTCGCCAGGGTCTGGGTGCCACGCCGCCGAGCGCAATGCGCACATCGCGCACCACACCGTCGGTGACGTCGAGCGCGGCAGCCACCGAGACGAGCGCGAAGGCGTAAGACGCGCGGTCGCGTACCTTGCGATAGTGCGAGTGCGTCGCGAACGATAGCTCCGGCAGGTCGACGGCCGTGATCAGCTCGCCGTGCGAGAGCACGGTGTCACGCTGCGGCTCGTCGCCTGGCAGGCGATAGAAGTCTGTGAGCGGGATCACCCGTTCTCCTTGCGGCCCCAGCACGCGCACAACAGCATCAAGGGCAATCAGAGCAACGGCCATGTCCGAGGGATGCGTGGCGATACACGCCTCCGACGCTCCCAGGATGGCGAGTTCGCGGTGATAGCCCTCCCGCGCGGGGCAGCCGCTGCCCGGCACCCGCTTGTTGCAGGGCTTCGTGATGTCCTGGAAGTAGACGCAGCGCGTGCGCTGCAACAGATTTCCGCCGGTGGTGGCCAGGTTGCGCAGCTGGCCCGAGGCACCGGCGAGCAGCGCCTCGGCGAGCACCGGATAGCGCGTGCGAATAGTGCGGTCGGCGGCCAGGTC
>DASXIG010000564.1:0-1688 GCA_036498105.1 Xanthobacteraceae bacterium
CTGGCGCAGGCACACATGGGTGCCGGCGACCACCGACAAGGTCCACGGGAAGCACCAGCCGTTGCAGTGGAACATCGGCAAGGTCCACAGATAGACGCAGCCGCTGCGCATGCTGCCGGTGAGCACGTTGCCGATGGCGAGGAGGTACGCGCCGCGATGGTGATAGACCACGCCCTTGGGGTCGCCGGTCGTGCCCGAGGTGTAGTTGAGCGCGATGGCGTCCCATTCGTCCCGGGGCATGCTCCAGGCGAACGCGGGATCGCCCGTCGCAAGGAGCTGCTCGTATTCCATCTCCCCGATCCGCTCGCCGGCGCCGGAGAACTCGGGGTCCGCGTAATCGATAATGCGCGGCTTCACCTTGGCGAGCGCAAGCGCGTCCGTGGCGAGCCTGGAGAATTCGCGGTCGGCGAGCAGCAGCTTCGCCTCGGCATGCTCGAGCTGGAAGGCGATGGTGGCGGCATCGAGCCGGGTGTTGATGGTGTTGAGCACCGCGCCGCACATCGGCACGCCGTAGTGACATTCCAACAACGCGGGCGTGTTGGCGAGCAGGGCCGAGACCGTGTCGCCGCGCTGCATCCCGCACTGCGCGAGGGTGGAAGCAAGCCGGCGCGAGCGCGCATAGAACTCCGCATAGCTGCGCCGCAGCTTGCCATGGATGATGGCGGTGCGATCGGGAAACACGGCGGCTGCGCGCTCCAGCAATGTGAGCGGCGTAAGCGGCTGGAAGTTTGCGGGATTGCGGTCGAGATCGGTGTCGTAGGGCGTCATGGCGACCCTCGCAGCTGCGCGCGCAGCCTACGAGCGCCGTGCCCTCCGATCAATGCGCCCTTCCTTCGTAGGGGCGACGCATGCGTCGCCCTCTTGCCGCACCGCGTAGCTCGAAGAGGGGCGAGGCATGCCTCGCCCCTACGGATTGGCCTCGGCGCGTCTCACCCCAGATCGGCGCCGGCCGCACGCATGAGCGCGGGAAAGGCCGGGAAGCTCGTGGCGATGAACAAGGCGTCGTCCACTCCGACCGGCTGCTCACTCGCAAGCCCCATGACCAGAAAGGCCATCGCGATGCGGTGATCCATGTGCGTGACCACGGCGGCGCCGCCCCGCGGCCGGCCGCGTCCGTGCACGATCAGATCGTCGCCCTCGACCTCAAGCTCGACGCCGTTCGCGCGCAGCCCGTCGGCTACGGCGGCAAGCCGATCGGATTCCTTCACCCGCAGCTCCTTGAGGCCGCGCATGACCGTGGTGCCTTCGGCAAAGCTCGCGGCCACCGCGAGGACGGGATACTCGTCGATCATGGAGGGCGCGCGCTCCGCCGGGACCTCGACGCCACGCAGCGCGCTTGCCCGCACGCGCAGGTCGGCCATCTCTTCGCCGCGGTCGCCGCGGCGATCGAGCGCCTCGATGTCGGCCCCCATCTCGCGCAGGGTCACCATCAGACCCGTGCGCAGCGGATTGGTCATCACGCCGGTGAGCACGAGCTCGGAGCCGGGGACGATCAGCGCCGCCACCACGGGGAAGGCGGCGGAAGAGGGATCGGCCGGCACCATGACCGGCGCGGGCACGAGCTCGGGCTGCCCTTTGAGCCTGATCCAGCGGCCGGTCTCCTCGTCTTCCACCCGCACGTCGGCGCCGAAATGCGCGAGCAGCCGCTCGGTGTGGTCGCGGCTCGCTTCGCTCTCGATCACGGTGGT
>DASXIG010000565.1:0-5558 GCA_036498105.1 Xanthobacteraceae bacterium
TCGGCCTTCATCCGGCATCACCGCGCGAGCATCAGAGAGCTGGTCGCGAAGTGGACGGGTGAATACCAGCTCACCCTTGACGCCATCCTCGACGACATGGTGGTGCGCTGTCGCGAGCTGAACCTGCGCGCGGTCGGGCCAGAGCGACAGCTGCTGATGGAATTCACCGTGCTGCTGACGGCCAAGACGGTGCATGCGCTCTTTGGTCCGCTGCGGCGAAGGTGGATCGCGTTATGAAGCGTCTGCGTGTCCTGGTTCTCCTGCACGCCGACCTGATGCCGCCGGAGTCGAGCAAAGGGCACAGCGAGCAGGAAATCAGCGTCTGGAAAACCGAATACGACGTCATCACCACGCTGCGCGCCGCCGGGCACGAGGTGCATCCGCTCGGCGTGCGCGACGAGCTCAAGCCGATCCGCGAGGAGATCGAGAACTGGAAGCCGGACGTCGCCTTCACCCTGATCGAGGAGTTCCACGGCGAGGCCATCTACGACCAGAACGTCGCCAGCTTTCTCGAGCTGATGCGCGTGCCTTATACCGGCTGCAATCCACGCGGGCTGATGCTGGCGCGCGGCAAGGATCTCTGCAAAACGCTGGTGCATTACCACCGCGTTCCAGTGCCGGCCTTCACCGTCTTTCCGAAGCACCGCAAAGTCAAGCGCCCGAAGCGCCTCGCACTGCCTCTGATCGTCAAGAGCTTGAGCGAGGATGCATCGCTCGGCATCTCCCAGGCCTCGGTCGTGGACACTGACGAGAAGCTCGCGGAGCGCGTCACATTCATCCACGAGCGGATCGGCACTGCGGCCATTGCGGAGCAGTATATCGCCGGGCGCGAGCTCTACGTGGGCGTGATCGGCAACGAGCGGCTGCGGGTGCTTCCGGTCTGGGAGCTGACTTTCGGCAACATGGCGGAGGGCGCCTGGCCGATTGCCACGGAGAAGGTCAAGCACGATCCCGATTATCAGGAGCGCCGCGGTATCCTGCACGGGCCGGCCAAGGACCTGGCTCCCGAAATCCGCGCCCGCATCGAGCGCTCGTCCAAGCGGATCTTCCGCACGCTCGAGCTCGACGGCTATGCCCGCATCGATTTTCGGCTCTCCGCCGAAGGGATCCCGTATTTTCTCGAGGCCAATCCCAACCCGGAAATCGCCGAGAGCCAGGAATTCGCGGCCGCAGCGTTGCAGGACGGCATCCCATATCCCGAGTTGCTGCAACGCATCGTGGGACTGGGAATGAGGAGAACGATGGGTGGAAGCTCGGCCTAGCACGCTCAAAGGCGGTGAAAGTGCCGATGGCCCGCGTATGTCCGCTCGCTCTGCGCAATGCCCCAAGCGATGACACTGGCGTACGATGTCATTTAACACATTTCGGCGGACAGAGCCGCTAGCGTATGGCGCGCGATCATCAATTCCTCATCGGTCGGAATAACGTAAAGCCCGAGACGGCTGTCGGGCGCCGATATGCAAAGAGCATGCGCCCCATTGGCTTTTGCATCCAGAACCGCACCTAGCCAGCCAAGCCTGGCGGCAATGCGTGCGCGGATTTCGGCGGAGTTCTCGCCGATGCCGGCTGTGAACACGAATGCGTCGAGCCCGCCGAGTGCCGCTGCCAGCATGCCGGCCTGCAGCGCGACCCGATAACAGAAATAATCCAGCGCAAACGCGGCGCGCGGGTCCGTGCTCGATAGCAGCTCGCGCATGTCGTTGCTGATCCCTGAGAGGCCCTTGAGCCCGCACTCGCGGTAGAGGAAATCCTGGACCGCGGCGGCGGTCATCTTTTTTTGATTAAACAGATAGAGGATGACGCCCGGATCTATCTGGCCTGGACGGGTGCCCATTGGCAGTCCGTCGAGCGCGGTAAACCCCATAGTGCTCTCAACGCTGCGCCCGCCTGAGAGCGCGCACATGGACGCGCCGCTTCCCAGGTGTGCGACAATGACGCGCCTGCCGGCCACCTCGGGCGCGACCTCCGGCAGGCGGGATGCAATGTACTCATACGATAAGCCATGGAAGCCGTAGCGGCGCACGCCTTCCGCATAAAGAGCCTGCGGGATCGCAAAATGATCCGCGACTGCTGCGTGGTCGCGATGAAACGCCGTGTCGAAACAGGCAACCTGGGGGAGTTGAGGCAAATTCGCAAGAATTGAGCGGATCGGCGCGAGGTTATGCGGCTGGTGCAGGGGAGCAAGGGAAACGTAACGTTCAAGCCGAGCGAGCACCTCTGCGTTTATCAGAACCGGGCTGGTGTAGTCGGGGCCGCCATGCACGACGCGGTGGCCAACCGCACTTGGTTCGAGGCGCTGCTCGTCGCGCAGCCATGCGCCGGCCGTGTTCAGTGCCGCAGGCACATCGGAAACGGCCGCCGTCCCATATTCTCGATCGACAAGGCTCTTGCCGTCCGGTCCGCTCGCCCGCAGCCGCGGGCGCGAGCCGATGCCATCCATCTGGCCTTTGATCGTGCGCGCGAGCGTCCCGGAAGCTTCGACGCCAAAAACCTGGAACTTGACGCTGGAAGAGCCGGCATTGGCGACAAGAATGTTGTCCATAGTCCTGCTATGCCGCCGGCAAAGGCGCGTTCGTGCGGCGCGCATGCGCATAAAGCACGGCGACCGCGCAGGAAGCCATGCGCGCGCGCACGGAATCCGCTCGCGAGGTGAGAACGATCGGCACGCGCGCGCCGAGGACGATCCCGGCGGAACCCGCCTTGGCGAGAAAAGTGAGATTCTTCGCGAGCATGTTCCCGGCTTCGAGATCCGGCACGACCAGGATTTGCGCCCGGCCCGCAACCGGCGATTTGATGCCCTTGATTTCCGTGGCCTGTGGGTCGATGGCGTTGTCGAAAGCAAGCGGGCCGTCGAGAACTCCGCCGGTGATCTGGCCGCGATCGGCCATCTTGCAAAGCGCCGCAGCATCGATGGTCGACGGGATCTTGGGGGTGACCGTCTCGACCGCCGAGAGGATCGCAACGCGCGGAATGCCGAGACCGACCTGCGTGTACAAGTCGATAGCGTTCTGCACGATGTCGCGCTTGGCTTCGAGATCGGGAAAGATGTTGATCGCGGCATCGGTGATGAACAGCGTTTCCGGATAGGTCGGCACGTCCATGATGAAGACGTGGCTGATGCGCCGTGCGGTGCGCAGCCCCGTCGTGCCCGCAGTCACCGCGCGCATCAGCTCGTCCGTGTGCAGGCTGCCCTTCATCAGGAGCTCGCCCTTGCCCTCGTGGATCAGCTGCACTCCTTTGACGGCCGCCGCATCGCTGTGTGCAACGTCCACGAGCTGATAGCGCGAGATGTCGATGCCGTGCTGCTTGGCCACAGCGCTGATCTTGGCGGTTGGGCCGACGAGGATGGGAACGATGATGCCCAGATCCGCCGCTTCGCAAGGCCCGCGCAGCGAGGTCTCGTCGCATGGATGCACCACGACCGTGGTGGCCGGCGGCACTGCTTTTGCTACCGAGATAAGCTTGTCGTACTTGCTCTCGGGCGGATGCCCAAAGGGGTCTCCGGCTGTGATGGCGCCGATCTCGGTATCCTGGAACATCTTCATTGTCTCCATTGTTGCTGGTCTGCCCGGAAGGATCTCTTCCTCATGAGGCTTTCGCCTGAACTTCCCTGCGCGGAAACGGAATGGTTGTTGCTTCTCCTTGCTCGACTCCGAACAGCCCGCCGATCTCGCGCAATCTGTTCTCATCCTCCGGGGACAGCTTTCCGACGGCGCCCATAACATGTTTGATGAGCTCAATGGCCTTGCTTCGCGTCTGGCTATCCGACGGAAGCATGGAGGGGATAGCAGCAAGCGAGGCGTCCTTATCGATCAGCAGCATGAAGAACTGCTCGCGGACGAGAGCCTTGAATTCCGAGAGCGGCATGTCGCCATACTCCCCACGCAGGCGGCGCACGGTCTCAAACCCACGTTCATCGACCGAGCCTCGCCCGAGGCCGACGTAGATCAGGGCGCGAGCGGTCGCTTCGCGAAGCCCGCCGAGCGGTATGCGCGATTTCAGCTCGGTAATCCGCTTCTGCACAAGCTCCTGATAAAGACGATTCTTCGGGGGCTTGCGCAGCGGCCGCGCGTCGGCGGGATCGATTCCCACCGCGGCCTGCAGGGCGGGTGACCCGTAGACCGTCAGGAAAGTCCGTTCCGAAGCGGCCTCAATGAAGTCGCGCCAGCCATCGAGCGCGGCGACAATCTGCTTTGACACGTTCTCCTGTAGCGCGAGGAAAGGATTATCGGTCGCCGACGGTCTTCGGGTCTTTCGTACCTCCTCGGCCATTCCCTCGACTGGTGCCATCAAGGGATTTGCGTTCGAGAAGATTTCATATTGAACCCGCAATGGGTGCAGCTGATGCAGAGTATCGGCGACCGGAGCCGAGACGAGCGCGCGCACGACCGGCTGTGCAAACGTCCGGTAGAGCGCGAGATTGATGTCGGAAATGCGAGCGGCTGTGGCGAAACGGCGTTCATCGGCAGCGTCATTGCATCCCAGCGCGCGGATGTCGTCGAGCGTCCTCGTCTCGCAGCGCATGAGCCAGTCGCCCGTGACCAAATCCGCGCCGGGAATGCCGTCCGTCTTCGGCTCCAAGATCGCTTCGTAGAGCCCCGGTGGAAGCGTATCGATCAGGTCGATGTTGTTGGCAAATTCGCCGTGCTCCTTTTTCGCAACGCTTCCGGCCACAAAGATGCCGAGGTGACCGATCTTGTCGTGGATGGTGTACACGATGGTCTGCCCGTACGAGCGGATCTCGTCCACGTCGTCGTAGAGGTCGAGAATCCAATCCAGTGCCTGCTGGGGCGGGGTGATGTTGTCGCCCTTGGAGCAGAACACCACGATTGGGGAGCGGATATTCCGAAGGTCCACGCCGGTGCCGTCGGATGTCTTGATCATTCCCGCCGCGAGCTTGTTGCCAATGAACAGCTCATCGACAATGAACTGGATCTCGTCCGCGTTCAGATTGACGTACCCTCCCCAATAGCGTTCGAAGCCGAGGTAGCGTGGCGCTTCGGTGTCGATGTTGGAATAAACATTATACTGCTTGGTCCACAGCGTATTTGAAGGGTTCTGGTTCTCGAAATTCTTCACCAGCCAGGCGCCGTCGAACTTGCCGCCGCCGAGATCGCTGGTAAGCGCCGTCAGCCAGCTGCCGCCGAGAAGGCCGCCGCTGTAGCGCATTGGATTTTTTCCGTGCACGCCACCCCAATAGGACAGCGGAGCGCCGGCGATGATGATGGGGCCGAACAATTCGGGGCGCATCGCGGCCAGCATCATGACTGCCCATCCGCCCTGACAGTTGCCGATGACAGCGGGCTTGCCGTCCGCGTCCGGGTGCAACGAGGTCACCTTCTCGAGGAAGATCGCCTCGGCCCGGCCAACGTCCTCGATCGTCTGCCCCGGCACGGGTTCGGGCAGAAACCCGACGAAATAACAGGGGTGACCCGCCTTGAAGATGACTCCGATTTCGCTGTCGGCCTTGAACCCGCCAATGCCGGGGCCGTGGCCGGCGCGGGGATCGACGATCATGAAGGGGCGTTTCCGAGGGTCGATGGTCACGCCCCGCGGCG
>DASXIG010000566.1:0-2767 GCA_036498105.1 Xanthobacteraceae bacterium
GACGAGCTCAAGCAGCTCGGCAACAGCATCGGCATGGGCGCCATGGGGTTCATCGGATCCTCCATGGTCATCGACTGTCACATCGAGGTCGGCTATTGCCACACCGGCGGGATGCCCATGTCCGTGCACATGTTCTGCCTCTCATCGCGCCGCGCCTGCGCCCGCATTCTTGCCGACGGCAGAGCGCAATTCCGCACCGATCCGATGTGGTTCACCGACTACATGCGGCGCGCCAGCGTGGAATGGGAGCAGCCCGCCGCGCAGGCGGCGGAATAGACCATGGCCGAGCTCAAGACCGTTCGCCTGGAGCTTCCCGCACCCACCGAGGACTTGCGCGGGCTGGAGATCGGCGCGGTGGTTTATCTCAGCGGACGCGTCTTCACCGCGCGCGAAGGCGTGTACAAACGCGCGATCGAGGACGGCGCCGGCATGCCCGCCGGCAAGGACGCGCTCGGCGCCGTCAACTTTCACTGCTCGCCGGCCGCCTCGATCAATCCCGACGGCAGCTACACCGTGGGCGCGGTCACGGCCACGGCATCGTTTCGCTTCGCCAAATGGCTGGGCGGCTGGTTCAAGCTCTCCGGCTGCAACATCATCATCGGCAAAGGCGGCATGACTTCCGACATTTACCGCGATCACTTCGTGCCCAACAACGCGATCTATCTCACGACGGTGGGATACGGGACGGGCGCGCTGCTCGGGCGCGGCATCAAGCGCGTGAGCGGCGTCTATTGGCTGGAGGAGCTTGGATTGGCGCAGGCGGTGTGGGTGCTCGAGGTCGAGAATTTTGGACCGTTCCTGGTCGAGAGCGATCTTGCCGGCAACAGCCTGTTCGAGCGCGAGAATGCCAAGATCGCCCCCGGCCTAGCGAAGCTCTATGCCGGCACCCGGCCCGCGACGCTGCGCCGTTATGGCGAGACCGACGACAAGACCGATGAGGTGATTTGACCGATCTCTCTCGCGCGCGTCCCTCATGCTGAGGAGCGTCGCAGCGCTTTTTCGTCACGCTCAGGGCTTTCAACTCACTCGCGCTGCGGCGCGTCTCGAAGCATGGCCGAGCCTACGCCCGCAGCTCGGTACGAGTTCCGACCTAGTACCCGGAATCAGAGTTGAGAGATACGGCGACGGCGAACGCTTGTCCGGCCTCATCCTGAGGAGCGCGCGTTCTTCACGCGCGCGTCTCGATGGATGGGGCCTGGCCGCCCTCGCCCTTCGAGACGCCGGCAGCGAAGACGCTGCCAGCTCCTCAGGGTGAGGGCGGAGAGAGGAGAGCTATGATGGACGGTGCGTTCCTGTACATTTTGAAGTGTGCGGATGGCAGCTATTACGTCGGGACCGCGCGTTCAAGCTTGGAGAAGCGAGTGGCCGAACATAATGCCGGGAGGTTTGGCGGTTATACGGCCCAACGTCTCCCAGTAACCCTAGTATTCTCGCAGTGGTTTGATCTGATTACCGATGCGATTGCTGCCGAACGGCAGGTAAAGGGCTGGTCGCGCGCAAAGAAGGAAGCCTTGATTCGGGGTGAATTTGCGCGTCTGCCCGAACTCTGGAAACGGCGCCGCCAATATGGCGCGCGTGGGTCCGATAAATCGCCGGGCTGAACCAACGGAATTTGTGGCTTAGCGGTCCAGCTTGCGTCCTCCGTCTCCCCGGTCCAATTGTAATTGTTTCCGCCCTCACCCAGAGGAGCCGACAGCGTCTTCACTGCCGGCGTCTCGAAGGGCGAGGGCGGCCCTCCCCCCATCCTTCGAGACGCGCGCGTGAAGAACGCGCGCTCCTCAGGATGAGGTTGGCATGGCATGGATCGCGTTGCCGGTCACACCAGCTGGCGCTTCTCGCTTTTGGGTGATCGAGGCAGTCCCGTGTGCGGCCATGCTTTGAGACGCGTCGCAGCGCGCGCAAATTGAAAGGTTTGAGCACGATGCATGACGCTGCGCCGCTCCTCAGCATGAGGGCCGGGGGGTCTATTCCGCGAGCACGCGGATGAAAGGGCGCGGAGCGGTGGGATCGACCTCGACTGTTGCGCCGTTCGGGATCGCCTGTGTGATGTCGAGATCGAAGCCGGAGATCATGGTGAAGTCGGCGAAGGCGGCGCCCTGCACCATGATCGGATTGACGGCGTTGAGCACCAGCGCCGCCGGCATCATCCCGCGCGCCTGCATCTCGTGCAGCATCCACGCGGTCGCCACCCCGCCCTTGGCGGCATCGAGCACCAGCACCCGGCCGACATAGCTCTGGCCGGCAAGCCCGTGCGCCGGGCGGGAGAACACGCCCTTGATCCGGTCGAGGTCGTAGCGCGCGGAGAACCCGTCTTTCGCCACGAGCGCCTCGGCCGTTACCTTCCGGCCCATCCCTGCGCGCGCATAAAAGGTGTTCGAGGTCACGATGCGATCCGGCCGCCGTCGCACGCCGCCTCGATACAGGCCTCCATCGACAGGAGCGCGGGCTGATATCCGTAGCCGCCAAGAATGTTGGTGAGCTTTGCCGAGTTGGTCGCGAGCCGGTGCCAGCCGTTCGCCTCCGCCATCTCGCGGGCATAGCTCTGGTAAAAGCACATGCCGGAGAGAACGGTGCCGCCTGCTGCTTCGATCCGGGACGCGAGCCCGAGCCGGTCGGCATCGGCCTCGACCTGCGGGCTGGTCACGGCGAACAGCGGTATGGTCGCGCGGCGGCCATCCAAGAGCGTGGCGACTTGCTGGAGCTCCAGCAAGCTGAGTTGCGGGGCCGAGAACACCACCAGGTCGACGCGGTCGATCTCAGTTGCGTA
>DASXIG010000567.1:0-3448 GCA_036498105.1 Xanthobacteraceae bacterium
GAATATGGCGGGATGGCGCTGCCGATCGTGGGCTGGGCGGCGATGTACGAGGAATCGAACCGTTCCATTTTCGGGCCGCTCGCCTTCAATTGCGCGGCACCGGACGACGGCAACATGAGCCTGCTGGCCCGCACCGGCACGTCAGCACAAAGAGAGAAATGGCTCAGGCCCATTGTCGAGGGCCGGGTGCGCTCGGCCTTCGCGATGACCGAGCCTGCTCCCGGCGGCGGCTCCGATCCCGGCATGATCCGCACCCGCGCCGAGCGCAAGGGCAACGGTTGGGCGATTCATGGCCACAAATGGTTCATCACCGGAGCAGGTATTGCCGAGCATTTCATCCTGATCGCGCGCACCTCGGATGACGCGCGGCGCGGCCTCACCGCCTTCCTTTTTCACCGCGATCAGCCCGGCTGGCGCATTATCCGGCGCATTCCCATCATGGGACCGGAAGAGCATGGCGGCCATTGTGAGCTCATGTTCGAAGGCCTCGAAGTGCCCGATGAGAACGTCCTGATGAAAGTTGGAGACGGCCTGCGGGTGACGCAGATCCGGCTCGGACCGGCGCGCCTCACGCATTGCATGCGCTGGCTGGGTCTGGCCAAACGGTGCATTGAAATTGCCCAGAGCTACGTCGCGGAGCGCGAAGGCTTCGGCAGCAAGCTCGCCGAGCGCGAAAGCGTACAGATCAAGCTCGGGGAGATTGCCCATCGCATCCAGCTCGGCCGGCTCCTGGTCATGCATGCGGCCTGGAAGCTCGACCAGGGCGATCGGGCACGCAAGGAGGTCTCGATGGCCAAGATCGAGGTCGCTGACACCTTGCACCAGGCCGCCGACGTGGCAATTCAGCTCAATGGCGCGCGCGGCTACTCCAAGGACACCATCCTCGAATGGATATACCGCTATGCCCGCCAGGCGCGCCTGGTTGATGGCGCGTCCGAGGTGCACAACATGGTGCTCGCGCGTCTGATGAAGGACGAGGGGCGCGATTTCTGGAGCTGGAGCGCGGGCAACCGGGTGTAACCGCACGACCACGCGCTACACGTCCGGATCGGCTCCGGTGCGCAGCGGCTTTTCCTCCATCTGCACGATGGCAAAGAGCGCAATTGCGAAGCTCGCGGCGGCGATGAAGAACACCCAGGCAAAACCCTGCGCCGCGTTTGCTGCACCGGCCGCAAGTGCATCGCGTGCCGTTTCCGCGCCCTGCGCGCCGGCGAGCACGATGGCGCCGAACACCGCAATCAGCATGGTCGCGAACAGGTTGCGGCTGAAATTCATAGTCGCGATCGCGGTGCCGAGCTGGTGACGGCTCACCACGTTTTGTACGGCAACTACGGTGAGCGAGGGCACCGGCCCGAATCCTGCGCCGATCAGGATCAGCAGCAGCTCGAACGCGAGCGGGGTTATGCGATCGGCGTACCAGCCGAGCAGCGTGACCGCTGCAATCGCGAGCGAGAGCATGACAAGGGGCAGGCGCTTGTAGTGCCGTACGCGGCCGAGGACCTGCCCCGCCACCCCTGCTGTGCCGTTCATCGCGACCAGGAACCCGACCAGGCTCAGCCCGGCCTGCGTGGGGGAGAGACCCATCGCGCCCTGGAGATACAACGGCAGGAGCACACTGAGGCCGATGATGGAGCCCCAGCCGCATGCATTGGCGGTAATCGCCCAGCGCACGACGCGGTCTTCGAGAATGGAAACGGGGATCAGCGGCTCGGGCGCGGTAAGCAACCGCAGCACGAACAGGCTCGCCACGCTGAGCGCGACTCCGAACAGCGCCACGATCGGCCAAGACAGCCAGGGATAGCGCGCGCCGGCCAAATTCAAGGCCAGCATGAACGCCACGCTGGCAACCACGATCAGCGCGGCGCCGATGAAATCGAGATGATGCGGGCGTTCGTAGCGGGGAAGCCGGCGCAGGAGCGATGCCGTGATCGCCAGCGCGGCGAGCCCCATGGGAATGTTGATCCAGAAGATCACAGACCAATGGAGATGTTCGGAGATGAAGCCTCCGAGCGGAGGACCCAACCCTCCTGCGCTGGTGTAGGTCGCTGCGAAATAGCCGTAATAGCGGCCGCGCTCCTTGGGAGATACGAGGTCGCCCAGGATGACCATCCCCATGGAGAACAGCCCGCCGCCGCCGATCCCGTGCAGCACGCGCCCTGAAATCAACACCGGCATGGTCGGAGCGAGCGCGCAGACGAGCGAGCCCGCCATATAGGCAAGGATTGAAATGCTCAGCGTGAAGCGGCGTCCGTGAATGTCGGCGATCTTTCCGTACAGCGGAATGGCCGCCGTGGACGCCAGCATGTAGGCCGTGATCAGCCAGGGCAGCCCATCAACGTCGTTGAAGTCGCGCCCGATGGTGGGCAGCGCATTCGCGAGAATGGTCTGGTCGAGCGACCCCATGAATGTGGGGAGCAGCACGCCCAGCACGATCAGCATCGCGTCGCGATGGCTCAGCGCCTCGTGGCGTTCGGCGTAGGCATCCATGGGAGTCAGGGACGTTTTGCCCCGGGAGATCCAGGCTCCATTAAAGTTTCGATCTGGCGACGAGTTCGAGGTCGTCCATCTCCTGGAGGGCTGAGGAATCGGTGATGTCGATTCCCGGCATGGGCCCGCCCGTAGCCTGGCTGACGGTTGGCAGAATCCGGTTGTACTTTCTTTTCCTTAAGCCCGTCAGAGGTAATCGGAGTGCTTCCTCTATCAATGACGCCAATGCCCGGGTTTGCGCGACTGCTTTGAGTCTGACGCGCGCAAGAAAACCCTCGGGAAGCCGTAGCCTTATTCGGTCGGTCATATCCCAACACCTATGCATTCGGCAGCATTGCGTCAAAGCGACAAGGAGGGTGTCCCAATGACGCCAGCCGTGCTGCGTTGCGCCAAATACGCCATATTCCAGCGACGATATTTCACTGCTGGGAAACGCACCAAACGCACTCAGAATCCTCCGGCATTGCCCAGACAGGACTTCGATTATATCTCTTGCGGGACATGACCGGGCTGGTGATTTTCGCCGGCCGGCGCATGCGGGGTTGGAGACCGGCGCAATGGCGCTCAATCACGTCACCCTCGAAGACAAATATGACCTGGGCAAGAGCCGGATATTCGTTACCGGCTTTCAGGCGCTGGTGCGCCTGTGCATGATGCAGAAGGAGCGCGACCGGCGCGCAGGTCTCAACACCGCCGGCTACGTGACCGGCTATCGCGGCTCGCCGCTTGGCACCTTGGATCAGCAGTTCATGCGGGCGCAGCGGCACCTCGACCGCTACGACGTCCGTTTTCAGGCCGGCATCAACGAGGACATTGCCGCCACCGCGCTGTGGGGCTCGCAGCAGGCGGAGCTGCGCGGCGAGGGCAAGTTCGACGGCGTGTTCGGGCTCTGGTACGGCAAGGGCCCCGGCGTCGACCGCACCGGCGACGTGTTCCGGCACGCCAATTTCGCCGGCACCTC
>DASXIG010000568.1:0-6213 GCA_036498105.1 Xanthobacteraceae bacterium
TGATCGCCCGCACATAGGGACAATGATTACAGATGAAGGCGATGAGCGTGCCCTTCGGCCCGCGCACGTCGGCGAGCCCATAGGTGTTTCCGTCCACGCCCCGGAGCGCGAAATCGCGCGCCTTCCAGCCGAAGTCGCAAATGCCGGTTGCAGCGAGCGCCATGAGTTCCTCCTCCGAAGCGCCACCTGTACGTGGGAATGACGGCGAGCCCGAGCAAGCGTAGGATCGTCACGGGGATAGCAAAGGAGAATGGATGAGCCAGGAGCTGCTGTATCAGGTCGATGAGGCCATCGCGATCATCACGTTCAACCGGCCGGAACGCATGAACGCGCTCACCCACGAGCTCGAAGCCGAGCTGCATCGCCGCCTGGACGAGGCCGACGCGGACCGCTCGGTGCGCGTCATAATCCTCACCGGCGCGGGGCGCGCGTTCTGCGCGGGCTACGATCAGGCGCAGACCAGCAAATCAGGGACGCGGCATTCCGATCCGAAGGGAAAGTCGCACGCCGAGTTCATCGAGTTCTGGCACCGCGTGGATGCGGGCCGGGTGGGATACTGGACCCATATGTGGGGGCTTGCGAAGCCGATCATCGCCGCGGTGAACGGCTGGGCCATGGGCGGCGGCTTCTGGTATCAGCTCGCCGCCGACATCACCATCGCCTCCGAGCAAGCCGTGTTCGCCCAGCCCGAAGTGCGCCACATCTCGAACTCAACCTTTCTGTTCGCAGCGCTGTGCGGCTGGAAAGCCGCCAACCGCTGGGCGTTGAGCGGCGACCACTTCGATGCCCAGGAGGCGCTGCGCATCGGCATGATCAACGAGGTGGTGCCGCACGATGAGCTGATGGAGCGGGCGCGCGGCCTTGCCAGGCGCATCGCGCTCGTGCCGGAGCCGGCGGTGCGGCTGAACAAGGCCATCAGCATGCAGGGCATTCAGGCCGCCGGCGTCTATTCCGGGCTGCTGCTCGAAGGCACGCTCGGCGCGCTTGCGCATTCCTCCCACAACGAGTGGCGCGAGCAGTTGTTCGAGGCGCAGCGCACCGGCGGGCTGAAGGCGTATCTCGACAAGCGCGACAGCCCCTTCCAGCCCGAGCCGATGGGGCCGCGTTCCGCCAAGGGGCGGCAGAAGAAGGCGGAGCGTTGAACAGAGCACCGCGAACGTTGATGAAGCCTGTGCCGCGCTGCGCTAGTGTGGCGGTTCAGAAGTCCGCATCATTCTTGCCGCGAGTCCGATTGCGGACTTCTGAACCAAAGCCATACTAGAATCAAAGGTTTGCCAGTGTCCTTCGATTCCGAAATTCGTAAATGAGCTTGCCGCACGATGAAACGAATTTCGGATCGGGACACTAGCGCGGCCGCTCCCGATTGCAGATATCCAGCGCCATGAGCGCGTAGATTTGCGCCGCCTTCACCATTTCCTCGATGTCGATCTCCTCGTTGCGGGCGCTGATCCGCCGCCCACGCGGACCGATCTTGATCGCGGGGATGCCCAGCTCGTTGTAGATGTTGGTATCGGTCCAGATGCTGGCGCGATCCGGAGTCTCCGGCTTGATCTTCTTGCCGAAGAGGTGCGCAAACACCTCTTCGGCCGATTGCACCAGCGGCGCAACGTTCTTGCCCTCGTGACCCAGCAATGATTTGTAGACGTCGAGCTCGTAATCGATCCCACGCTTGTTCAGCGTCTGCTCGACTTCGTGCTGGACCGTGAGCGGGCGTAGCTGGGGCGGTGTGCGTACGTCGATGTAGATCGAGCAGACGCCGGGGAAATAGTTCGGCCGGTAAGGGGCGCCGCCTTCGATGGCGCCGATGTTGACCTTGGGCCATAGCGGCCCGGTGGGTGAATTGTAGACGTATTTCTCCTCGAACGTGGCGCCCCATTCCTCCAGCGCAGCGATGATCTTCATCATCTTTACGATGGCGTTGGTCTTTTCCATGGGGAAATCCGCGCGTCTGGTTCCCCAGGCGGCTTCCGCCTTGGCGAAGGTCGTGATCCTGATCTGGACCACGCCGGTCTGCGTCCAGACGATGTTGAGGTCCGATCCGTCGCAGCACACGGCGTAGTCGGAGTGCATGCCATGGGTGAGCAGATGATGCGTGCCGACCCCTTCGCCGCGATACTCCTGCGCTTGCCAGGGACCGATGGGCGAGCGGGAAATCTCGCCGACCACGCAGGCGAGGATGACGTCGCCCATGAGCTTGATGCCGCTCTTTTTCAGGGCTTTGCCCGCCACCATGAAGGCAGCGAGCCCGCCCTTCATGTTGGAGATACCGAGGCCCTGAACCTTGTCGCCGACGATGCGGCCTTTGAGTTCCGCGTCGGGCTCGATATCGGCGACCATGCGCAGGTCGGCGCTCGTGCCGGTGAAGCTCGTGTCGGTGTGGCCGTTGAACCCGAGACTCAATCCGGTGCCGTCGCCTTTGATGATGCCGACCGCATTGGGGCGATCGACGGCGACATCCTGGCGTACGGCCTTGATGCCATTGGCCTCGAACCAGGCCAGGATGTATTCCGCCATCGCCTTTTCCTGCCCTGTCGGGCTGGGAATGGAGGCGAGATCGCAACCGATCTGCGCCAGTTCATTGCGGTCGATGTGGGCGAGGATTTTTGCCGCCGTGGTTTTGTCGAATGCCATTAGTGCCGCCTGCGGTTCCAGCATGACAGTGTGAAGAACGTCCTTGTACACTGAAGACAGCACCTTGCCATGCTGCGCTCCTGCGTGTTCGGCTCAGCCCGGACCAGAGGTCATGCCCCAGATCGAAGCGGCAAATCTTTCGCTGGTTTACCACACGCCTTCCGGGCAGGTTTCCGCGCTCGAAGACGTGAGCTTCGGCATCGAATCGTCGGAGTTCCTCTGCATTGTCGGGGCTTCCGGGTGTGGCAAATCGACCCTGCTGAACATCATTGCGGGCTTCCTCGTCCCCACGCGCGGCGAGATCCGCATCGCCGGCAGGCCCGTCACCGGCCATGGCCTCGACCGCGGCGTGGTGTTCCAGGACTTCGCCCAGCTCTTCCCGTGGCGCACGGCGCTCGGAAACGTCACCTTCGGTCTCGAGATGAAGGGGGTGGGCAAAGCCGAGCGCGAGGAGCTCGCACGCAAGCAGCTCGCGCTGGTGAAGCTCGAAAAATTCGCGCAATCCTATCCGCACCATCTGTCGGGGGGAATGCAGCAGCGCGTCGCCATTGCGCGGGCGCTCGCCTATAATCCCTCCGTGCTGCTGATGGACGAGCCATTCGCCGCCCTCGATGCCCTCACCAGGGACGAGATGCAGCGCCTTTTGGCGGACGTCTGGCGGGAAACGCGCAAGACCGTTGTCTACGTCACCCATAACGTGGCCGAGGCGGTATACTTGGCCGACCGCGTGCTGGTGATGACGCCGCATCCCGGACGGGTGAAAACGGATCTGCGCATTGCGCTTGCGCGCCCCCGCGACCCGCTCAGCGTCCCTTTTCTGGAGTATCAGAAGATGCTGCTGCATCATCTCGGGGCGTAGTCCGTAGGGCGGGTTAGGGTGGTTATACTGGTCACAAAACGTGCATTCTGTCATTCCGGGGCCGCGAGCATAGCGAGCGGAGCCCGGAATCCATAACCACAGGCCCTGTGATTGAAACGCGGGGCGCGGCTGGTGATTTAGCTGCATCCCCTGGGGTTATGGATTCCGGGCTCGCCGGCAAGTCGGTGAAACCGACTTTCCGGCGCCCCGGAATGACAGCGCGAAATCAAATCGGAGGAGGAGAACGCCATGAAGAAAATCACACGACGACGATATCTCGATCTCGCTGCAAGCGCTGCGGTGCTCGCAACGGGAGCGGCGGGCACGCGCGCGGCTTTTGCGCTCGATCCCGTGCGTCAGGGTTTCCAGACCAACATCTGGGGCATGCCGACGTATTATCTGCTCAAGTCCGGCCTCTTGGAGAAGCACGGGATCAAAGTCGAGGAATTCGCCGTGCCGTCCGGCAATCTCACCATGCAGCAGATGGTCGCCCGCCAGGTCGATCTCGGCACCTACGCGGGGCAGTCCTTCATCATCGGGCACGACAAGGGCGGCCTCGTCGTGATCGCGCAGATCGAAACCGTGGGCAGGACCGCGCAGGTCGTCACCCGCCAGGACCTCGGCATCAGCAAGGTTGAGCAGCTCAGAGGACGCAAGGTCGCCAATCAGACCGGGTCGTCGGTCGGCAATATCTTCACGGACATCATTGCGTCCAATGCCGGACTGAAGAAGGGCGACTTCCAGGAAGTGCGCATGGACGTCAACAACATGGTCTCCGCCATGGCCGCGAAGACCGTCGACGCCATGGTGAACGTGGAGCCCTATAACGAGCTCGCCGTCGCGGAGGGCATCGGCACATCCATCATGGACTTCTCGAGCGTGGACAAGATGCCGGTGTTCATGGCGGCGACCCCCGATTTCATCGAGAAGAGCGCCGACACCGCGGTCGCTTATCTCAAGGCCTGGCAGGATGCCGCGCGCGATTTCAAGGACAACCCCGCGCAGGTGAGCGGCGTGATCTACTCGTTCTACGCCTCGAAGGGCTACAACATATCCCGCGACGCCTTCGCCCGGGCGCTGGCGCGTGTTGAGGTCAACCCGAGCTTTCCCCCCGACCTCGTGCCGAGCTTGCAGCGCGACGCCGAAGTTCTCTTGCGCGAGAAGAAGATTTCCGCCATTCCGGACTGGAAGAAGGCGCTCCGGCCCGATCTCTGGGCCAAGGCTACCTCATAGCGCCGATCTCCACGCCCGAGGAGCACACCATGGCCGTTGCCGAAGGCAGCCCGCTGCAGCAAGGCTCGTATCAACCCGTCACCTGGAATTTTTCGCTGCTTGCGCACCACGCGCTCGACGGGTTCGGCGGCATGGGCGAAGGGATGTCGATTCAGATCGCGCCCGACGGCCGGCGCATCCTGTGGCTCGCGCACGAGAGTGCGCCGAAGAATTTCACTGCGGTCGATGTTTCCGATCCGCGCAAGCCCAAGGTGGTCGTGCAAACGGATCTGCCGCAATCCCACATGCGCTCGAACTCGCTCGAGACCTGCGGGAACCTGATGGCGGTTGCCTATCAGACCCAGAAGACGGGCTTGCAGCCGGCGGGCTTCGAGCTGTTCGACATCTCGGTGCCGGAGAGGCCGAAGTCGATCTCCTTCTTCGACTGCTCGGGGCCGACCTCGCGCGGGGTGCATCAGCTCTGGTTCTGCGACGGCGAGTACGTGCACGCCGCTTCCGGCGCGCCGGATTTTAGGCCGACGCATCCCTTGGACGATCAGTTCTATCGCTGCATCGACGTGCGCAATCCGTCGAAGCCGGTCGAGTTCGGCCGCTGGTGGATGCCCGGGACGCGCCAGGGCGATAACGTGATGCCGCCGCCGCGCCACCCGCTCGACAAGGGCTATCGCGCGCACAACACCAATGTGTACCCGCAGCGGCCGGACCGCTGTTATCTCGCCTATATCGACGGCGGAATGTTCATCCTCGACATCTCGGACAAGGCCAATCCCAGGAAGGTGTCGCACTGGACCAATTCGCCGCCCTATACCGGGTTCATGCACACGGTGGTGCCGCTGTTCGATCGCGGGCTGATGCTGGTGACCGACGAGTCCACCGAGAACAACGCGAAGGACTGGCCGAAGCTCATCTGGGTGCTCGATGCGCGCGAAGAAAACAATCTGGTTCCGATCGCCACCTGTCCGATGCCGGATCCGAAGCCTTTCGGGGTGGCCGGGCGCTTCGGTGCCCATAACATTCACGAGAACGTCCCGCTGCCGACCGCGTGGCAATCGGACCAGATCGTGCTCGGCACATTCTTCAACGGCGGCCTGCGCGCCTATGATATCTCGAATCCGTATCAGCCGAAGGAGGTCGGCGTGTTCGTGCCGCCTGCCCCAGCCATGGCGCCGACCGGTACCATCCAGATCAACGACGTGTTCGTGGACGAGCGCGAGGTCGTGTACGCCGTCGACCGCCATGTCGGCGGCCTCTACATCCTGGAGATGGATTTCTGAGCGGGGTGGGGATTCGTAGCCCGGATTGAGCGCAGCGAAATCCGGGTGCATGCCGATTGCTGATGCTCGACATCTTTCCTTCCCGCGCGGCGGGGCAATTCGGACGCAGGCTCAAACGCGCACGCGGCGCGCGCATTCCCGTGACCATCATTACCGGCTTTCTCGGCGCGGGAAAGACGACGCTGGAGCGGCGATTCCTCGGCACTCCTGAAGGCG
>DASXIG010000569.1:0-2003 GCA_036498105.1 Xanthobacteraceae bacterium
GTTGCTGATTAATTTTTTCCCAATGCCCGCGTAGCCGCATGAGCCACCCGGTCGGCGCCGGTTTTGTGATTAAGCCGATTTTTACCTTAGCCCCTCATAGTGATCGCTGTCGGTTGTAGGTCCCGCGTCACCGGCCGCGTCGCCTGAGTCAGTAGCCTGAGTCATGGTTGTATCGCGTCGCGGGGCGTCCGTTCGGGCGCCCCGCGTCAGTTTTGCGCCGTCCGTTCGCATCATGCGCGGCGACTGCGTCGCCGAGCTCTCGAAGCTTTCGGCGGAAAGCATCGATCTCGTATTCGCCGATCCACCTTATAACCTGCAGCTGCAAGGCGATTTGCGCCGGCCGGACGATTCGCGCGTCGATGCCGTCGACGAGGCGTGGGACCGATTCGCGAGCTTCTCCGCATACGACGAGTTCACCCGCGCCTGGCTCATCGCTTGCCGGCGGGTGATGAAGCGCACCGCCACGCTGTGGGTGATCGGCTCGTACCACAACATCTTTCGGGTGGGCTCGCTGCTGCAGGATCTCGGCTTCTGGATCCTCAACGACGTCGTCTGGCGCAAGTCGAATCCCATGCCGAACTTTCGCGGGCGGCGCTTCACCAATGCGCACGAGACCTTGATCTGGGCAGCGCGCGAGCCGGGAGGCAAGGGCTACACCTTCAACTACGAAGCGCTGAAGGCCGGCAACGACGACGTGCAAATGCGCTCGGACTGGATCTTTCCACTGTGCACGGGGGAAGAACGGCTCAAAGATCACGCGGGCAAGAAATTGCATCCGACCCAAAAGCCGGAGGCCCTCCTTGCCCGCGTCATCCTTGCATCCTCGCGGCCTGGAGACGTCATCCTGGATCCGTTCTGCGGCACCGGCACCACGGGCGCAGTCGCGAAGCGGCTTGCGCGCAGCTTCATCGGCGTGGAGCGCGAGCGATCCTATGCCGCCGCGGCTGAAAAACGGATCGCGGATATCGAGCCGCTGCCCCCGGCTGCCGTCGCCTCATTCGTGACCGCGCGCGAGGCGCCGCGGGTACCGTTCTCGGCGCTGATCGAACGCGGAATGATCTCGCCCGGCGCGCGCCTGCGCGATGCCAGGCGCAAAGTGACGGCGCTGGTGCGCGCCGACGGCGCCATTGCCATCGGCGAATCAGTCGGGTCCATCCATCGCATCGGAGCGCTGGCGCAGGGGCTCGATGCCTGCAACGGCTGGGCCTTCTGGCACGTGGAGACGACGGCAGGGCTCGTTTCCATCGATGCGTTGCGCGCAGCCATCAGAGCGGAGGGGATTGAAAACTAATAGTCGCGCTTTCCACCAGATGACAACGCGTGGGCAATGACCTTGCGCATGAGCGTGGGGAGCGCTTCGTCGGACAACTCGGAAAGAGCGATCCAGCGCATGCCGTCGGGCGCCGGCGTACCGTTGTCGGCGGAGGCCTTGTAGACCGTAAGCCGCAGCGGAAAGTGGGTAAAGACGTGCTCGACCGCTCCCGGCACGCGCCGCCACCGCAGCGTGGCGCGTTGCGGGCGCGGAGCATCGGCAAGAGCGGCAGTTTCGTTGAACTGCGGCGTCCAGTTTCCTGTCGGCACTTCGGCCATGCCGCCGAGCAGCCCCTTGGGCGGGCGATTGCGCAAAAGAATCGCATTGTCCGCACGCACAAGCACGAAGGCGGCGCCGCGGCGCAGCTCGCCTTTTGGGCTCCGCACCTTGCGCGGAAAGGTTTCCGGATCGCCACGCTTGCGGGAAAGGCAATCCTCCATCCATGGACACAAGACGCAGGCCGGCCGCTTCGGCGTGCAGATGGCCGCGCCAAGGTCCATCAGGGCCTGCGCAAAATCGCCGGCCCTTTCGGGCGGGAGCAGCCCCTCCGCCAAGCTGCGAATCTGCGGTTTGGCTCGGGGCAATTCGGCCTCCACGGCGAACAGCCGTGCAAGCACCCGTTCTCCGTTCGCTTCGATGGCCGCGGTTCTCACCCCGAAAGCGATCGCTGCGATTGCCGCCGCACTGTAGG
>DASXIG010000570.1:0-15805 GCA_036498105.1 Xanthobacteraceae bacterium
GGTGGTGCCGCGGTCAACGAATACAAGGTCGATGTCGGCACTCCGCGCAATCCTGGCGAGCGTCTGGTCGATCTGCACGTTGCCCCGGTGCCGGAGCGGCCGGACGACGTTGTTGTGATGCTGCAGGAGCGCACCATCGCAGACAAGATGGATCGCCAGCTCACCCATCGCAGCGCCGCACGTTCTGTCATCGCGCTTTCCGCCATGCTGGCGCACGAGATCAAGAACCCGCTTTCCGGGATTCGCGGGGCCGCGCAGCTGCTCGAGCAATCCGTGGGAGACGAGGACCGTAGCTTGACCCGCCTCATCTGCGAAGAGGCCGACCGAATCGTAAAACTGGTCGACCGCATGGAAGTCTTCACGGATCAGCGACCGATCGAGCGCGAGCCCGTCAACCTCCATGCGGTGCTCGAGCACGTCAAGCGGCTCACCCATTCGGGTTTTGCACGGCACATCAAGTTTGTTGAAGACTATGACCCCTCCTTGCCGCCGGTGCTCGCCAATCGCGATCAACTCGTGCAGGTCTTCCTCAACCTGGTGAAAAATGCTGCCGAGGCGATTGGAGAGGACGCCAGCGATGGAGAGATCTGCCTGTCGAGCTCGTTTCGCCCAGGCGTGCGGCTGACGCTGCCCGGCAGCAAGACACGCGTTTCGCTTCCGCTCGAATTCTGCGTTCGAGACAACGGGCCTGGGGTCCCCGAGGACTTGCTTCCGCATCTGTTCGATCCGTTCGTCACCACGAAGCCTTCGGGGTCGGGGCTGGGTCTTGCTTTGGCGGCCAAAATCATCGGCGATCACGGAGGCATCATCGAGTGCGAGTCGCAGCCGCGCCGCACACTCTTTCGCGTACTCATGCCCATCTACGCGGGCGACGATCCGTCGCTGCCCCGCGACTCTGCCTGAAAAAGGAGCAGCCATGCCTGCCGGAAATATTCTGGTCGCCGATGACGATGCGGCGATTCGCACCGTTCTCAATCAGGCTCTGTCACGGGCAGGATACGAAGTGCGCTCGACCAGCAATGCCGCAACCCTCTGGCGCTGGGTCAGTCAGGGCGAGGGCGATCTCATCATCACCGACGTGGTAATGCCCGACGAGAATGCGTTCGATCTGCTGCCGCGCATCAAGAAGATGCGGCCGGAGCTGCCCGTCATCATCATGAGCGCGCAGAACACCTTCATCACGGCTGTGCGGGCCTCGGAAAAAGGGGCCTACGAATATCTTCCAAAGCCATTCGATCTGAAGGAGCTGATCGGCATCGTCGGGCGCGCCTTGTCGGAGCCCAAGGAACGGGCACGCCCTGCGGCCAAGCCCCAGAATCTCGACTCCATACCTCTCGTCGGCCGCTCGCCCGCGATGCAGGAAATCTATCGCGTGCTGGCTCGCCTGATGCAGACCGACCTCACCGTCATGATTACGGGGGAATCGGGAACAGGAAAGGAACTGGTCGCGCGCGCCTTGCACGATTACGGCAAGCGGCGCAACGGTCCGTTCGTCGCCATCAACATGGCCGCGATCCCGCGTGACCTGATCGAATCGGAGTTGTTCGGACACGAGAAAGGGGCGTTCACCGGTGCCAACGCGCGCAGCTCCGGACGCTTCGAGCAGGCCGAAGGCGGCACTCTGTTCCTGGACGAGATCGGCGACATGCCGATGGAGGCGCAGACGCGACTCCTGCGCGTGCTTCAGCAGGGCGAGTATACGACCGTCGGCGGCCGTACCCCAATCAAGGCGAATGTGCGGATCATCGCCGCTACCAACAAGGACCTGCGTATCCTCATTCAGCAAGGCCTGTTCCGCGAAGACTTGTTCTTCCGGCTCAACGTCGTGCCGCTGCGGCTGCCGCCCCTGCGGGAACGCAGCGAGGACGTGCCCGATTTGATTCGACACTTTTTCGACCTGGTCGAACGCGAGGGGCTGCCCCACAAGCAGCTCGATCAAGAGGCCATGGAACGGCTGAAGCGTCACCGCTGGCCGGGAAATGTGCGCGAGCTCGAAAATTTGGCCCGGCGCCTCGCCGCGCTCTACCCGCAGGAGACTATTACAGCGCCGGTCATCGATGCTGAGTTGTCTCAGCCCGGCATCATTCCCGACGATGATGAGCTCAAATCGAGCAATGGCCTTTCGACGGCAATCGAACGCCATCTCGCCTCGTATTTTGCGAGCTTCGGCGGGCAATTGCCGCCGCCGGGACTCTACCATCGTGTGCTGCGGGAGATGGAGCACCCGCTATTGTCCATGACCCTGACGGCAACGCGCGGTAATCAGATTCGGGCGGCGGATCTGCTTGGCGTCAACCGCAACACGTTGCGCAAGAAGATCCGCGATCTGGACATTCAGGTGTTCCGCGGCGGCGCTTAAACTGGACAGATGACAGAGACAGACGACGACCGGAATGGTCTGTGGTCCGTCCGTCCTCCGTCTTCTGGCCTCCCCCGTATGGCGCTTTGGCCACACAGGCGATGTTCGCGCCCTTGATTTGTCGCAATTCGGCAACATTGTGATATAAAAGCATCAGTGCTCAGGTCTAAAGGGGGGCCATCCAGCGGTATGCGTCAGTGGTGCGCAGGTACGGCTTGCCGTGGGGGTGAGGTGTGTTCATGACCAACGTCGGCCAAGCCGCGAGTGCCGAACTGCTGACGGCCACGGCAGCGCCGGCGTCGGGCTGGCTTGGCCGCTCGCTCGGTCTGACGGCCGTGGCTCTCGCCCTGTTATCCGCGTTTGTCACTTTTGTCGTGCTCGCGGATCTCACCCCAATACCTCCCACGCACGTCGTCGTGGTCACGCTTCTTGCCGTGAATGCAGGGACGGGGCTCCTGCTTACCCTCTTCATCGGGCGAGAAGTCTGGGGCGTCGTTCAGGCGCGGCGGCGGGGGCGCGCCGCGGCGCGCATGCATGTGCGCATCGTCGCGCTGTTCTCGGTGATCGCGGCGGTACCTGCGGTGCTCGTGGCCATCGTTGCGAGCGTGACGCTCGATCGCGGGCTTGACCGGCTGTTCTCGCAGCAGACCTATTCCCTGATCGAGAACGCGGTCATTGTGGCTGATGCCTATGTACGCGAGCTGGACCAGCTCGTGCGCGCCGACAGCATCGCACTTGCGATCGAGCTCGCGCGTGCAAAACCGCTGTTCGATCAGTCGCGCGAGCAGTTCCATCAGTTTCTTTCGGTGCAAGCGTCGATCCGCGGATTGCCCGCCCTAATCCTGCTGGACAAGGATTTGAAGGCGATCGATCAGATCGACCCGCCGATCAGCCAATCCCTGGCCAAGCCGACAGCGGATGTGCTCGCCGGCATCGACGATACCGAGCCGCTGGTGAAGATGTTCCTGGACGACAACTACGTCGCGGCGATCATCAAGCTTCACGATTACACCGACATCTATCTCTACATCGCCCGCGTTCTCGACCCGCGCGTGTTGGCGCAATTGCGCGCGACGCAAGCCGGGGTCGCGCATTATGCCGATCTCGCCACCCGCAGGATCGGTATTCAGATCGCCTTCGGATTGATGTTCACGATCATCGCGCTGATCGTTCTCCTCTCGGCGGTCTGGATTGGCCTCAACTTTGCAAATTATCTGGTAGCGCCCATTCGGCGCCTGATCGGCGCCGCTCAGGTGGTTGCGACCGGCAATCTCTTCGTGCAGGTGCCCACCCGCGGCTCGGAAGGCGATCTCGCCCAGCTGGGTCAGACGTTCAACAAAATGACCCAGGAGCTTCGCACGCAGCGCGACGACATCGTGCGGGCGCGCGATCTCATAGACAGCCGCCGCCGCTTCACCGAAGCGGTCCTGGCCGGCGCGAGCGCCGGCGTGATCGGGGTGGATGCGGAAAGCTGCATCAGCATCCTAAATCGGTCCGCTGAGCGGCTGATCGGGAGATCCGAAGCGGAAGCTCTCGGCAAGCCGCTTGCGGACATTGTGCCCGAGCTTTCCGAGCTGTTCATTACCGCACGCGCGGGCTTGCAGCGGCTGGTACAAGGGCAGGTCACCATCAACCGCAACGGCCGCGAGCGCAACCTGTCGGTCAGGGTCACCAGCGAGCAGCAGTCAGGGTCGGCCGAACGCGGCTACGTCGTGACTCTCGACGACATCACCGAGCTCGTCACCGCGCAACGCACCTCGGCGTGGGCCGATGTCGCGCGGCGCATCGCCCATGAGATCAAGAATCCGCTCACGCCCATTCAGCTTTCGGCCGAGCGCCTGCGCCGGAAATATGGCGCCATGATCAAGGAGGACGGCGGCATCTTCCAGCAATGCACCGATACCATCGTGCGCCAAGTCGACGACATCAAGCGCATGGTGGATGAATTTTCACGGTTCGCGCGCATGCCGAAGCCGGTGATGGCGCAGGAAGACGTCGCCGATGCCGTGCGCCAAGTCGTATTCCTGCAGCGGGTAGGCAATGCGGACATCGACATTGACGTCGAGATTGAGGAGGATCCGATGCCGGCGCGTTTCGATCGGCGTCTCATCTCGCAGGCGCTGACCAACATCATCAAGAACGCGACCGAAGCGATCGCCGCCGTTCCGCCTGCCGAGCTTGGCCGTGGCCACATTCGCGTATGGGCGGCGCGCGACGGTGACGATATTGTCATCGACGTACTCGATAATGGCATCGGGCTGCCGAAGGAGAACCGCCGCCGGCTGCTCGAGCCCTATGTGACCACCCGCGAGAAGGGCACCGGGCTTGGGCTCGCGATCGTCGGACGGATACTCGAGGAGCACGGCGGCCGCATCGAACTCGGCGATGCGGCCGAAAAGATCCCCGCTCAGCGGGGAGCGTGGATGCGGCTGCGGTTTGCCGCAGAGAACGCAAGCGCATCCGAGGCGCAAGCGCCGCACCCGGCAGCAACTCCAACCCCTCAACTCGCAGCGAATGCATGAACCATGGCAGATGACATCCTCATAGTCGATGACGAAGCGGACATTCGGGAACTGGTTTCCGGGATCCTGCAGGACGAAGGTTTCATTACGCGCTCAGCGCGGGACAGCGACGATGCGCTTGCCCATGTTGCGAGCCGAAGACCGAACCTGGTGTTTCTCGACATCTGGCTGCAAGGCAGCCGGCTGGACGGGCTTCAGCTGCTCGACGCCATGAAGGCACAGCATCCGGAGCTGCCAATCGTCATGATTTCCGGGCACGGCAACATCGAAACGGCCGTCGCTGCCATCAAGCAGGGCGCTTACGATTTCATCGAGAAGCCGTTCAAGGCGGATCGCCTCGTGCTGGTTGCGCAACGGGCGCTCGAGACCTCGCGTCTCAAGCGGGAAGTCAAGGCTCTGAAGCAGCTCTCGCCTTCGACGCTGGTCGGCAAATCTTCATCGATGAACCAGCTGCGCCAGACCCTCGAGAAGATCGCCCCGGCCAACAGCCGGGTTCTCATCGTCGGTCCCGCTGGCGCCGGCAAGGAGCTCACGGCACGGGCGATTCATTCCCACTCCGCGCGCGCAAACGGTCCGTTCATCGTCATCAACGCGGCGGCAATGATGCCGGAACGAATGGAGGTAGAGCTCTTCGGCGTGGAGCAGCCGACCAATGGACAAGGCCGCAAGGTCGGCGCGCTCGAAGAGTCCCACGGCGGCAGCTTGTTCATCGACGAGATCGCCGACATGCCGCGGGAGACCCAGAACAAGATCCTGCGGGTTCTGGTCGAGCAAACATTCCAGCGCGTCGGCGGCACCGCCAAGGTGCAGGTCGACGTGAGGATTCTCTCTTCCACCGGCCGCAACATCGAAGCCGAGATTGCTGCGGGCAAATTCCGGGAAGATCTGTATCATCGGCTGTCGGTCGTTCCGATCCGGGTACCGCCCCTCGCCGAGCGGCGCGAAGATATTCCGCTCCTGATCGAGTATTTCATGGAGCAGATATCGCTCGCGACCGGGCTGCCGCGCCGCCTGATCGGGGAGGATGCCATGGCCGTCCTGCAGTCTCACGACTGGCCGGGAAATGTCCGCCAGCTGCGCAACAACGTGGAGCGGTTGATGATTCTCGCAGGCGGTGACCCCGACGCGGTCATCAATGCCGACATGCTGCCCCCGGACGTGGGCTCAATGGTCCCGTCTATGCCCGGCGGCGACGGGGGCGAACACCTGATGGGCCTGCCACTCCGCGAAGCCCGCGAAGTCTTCGAGCGCGAGTACCTGGAGGCTCAGATCAGCCGGTTTGGCGGAAACATTTCGCGCACCGCGGAATTCGTGGGGATGGAACGTTCCGCGCTGCACCGCAAGCTCAAAGCGCTTGGAATAGACTGAGCCGGAGCCTGAGTTGCTGCGCATCGCCTATGTCAACGGTCGCTACGTCCGTGGCGATCACGCCATGATCCATATCGAGGATCGGGGTTATCAATTCTCCGACGGAGTCTACGAGGTCTGCGAGGTCCGGGAGGGTCGTATCATCGACGAGGCGCGCCATATGGCTCGCCTGCAGCGCTCGCTGGACGAGCTTCGGATAGCAGGCCCGATGCCGCCGTCGGCGCTCGCAATCGTGATGCGCGAGTGCGTTCGCCGCAACCGAGTCCGGCACGGCATCCTCTATCTCCAGGTCACGCGCGGGGTGGCGCGGCGGGACCACTTCTTTCCGCCGGCGGGGACAAAGCCCAGCATCGTGCTGACGGCGCGCAGCCTGGACAGCACGCAGAACGAGCGGATTGCGGCGGCAGGAGTGGCCGTGATCACCATGCCGGACAACCGGTGGGAGCGTGTCGATATCAAGTCGGTTTCGCTTTTGCCCAACGTGCTGGCCAAGCAGGCGGCGCGCGAGCAGGGCGCCCGCGAGGCATGGTTCGTCGATCGCGAGGGTCATGTCACGGAAGGGTCATCGAGCAATGCTTGGATCGTGAGCATGGAGGGGAGGGTGGTTACCCGTCGCGCGGACCGCGGAATTCTGCGCGGCATTACTCGGACCGTCCTCATGGAGGTGATCGAGGCGCAAGGCCTCGATCTGGAGGAGCGGCCATTTACGCCCGAGGAAGCCTATCGCGCCCGCGAGGCCTTTTTGACCTCGGCCAGCCAGATCGTTCTGCCCGTGGTACGGATCGATGATCGGCCGATCGGTAACGGAATGCCGGGATCCGTGGCGACCGCGCTGCGAGCCAAATTTCACGATCACGCCCAATGGAGCTGAAGCGATTAATCTGCCCTGGAAATATTCGCAAATGCCCCCAACTTACGCTTGCGCCCGACCCGGACGTACAATGTAATAGCAGGGGTCCGGGGCCCCTGTTGAGAGCACAAGGCAGAAAGTTTGGGCGCAGCGGCTTTGGCACATAAGCCCGAGGCAAAATGACCTCGAGGAAAAAAATGGATAACGACAATGGCGGCCGACCGCTCACAGAACCTGCAGGACGTCTTTCTCAATTATGTTCGCAAACACAAGACCCCGCTCACGATCTTCCTTGTGAACGGGGTGAAGCTGCAAGGCGTGGTGACCTGGTTCGATAACTTCTGCGTATTGCTGCGGCGGGATGGGCATTCCCAGCTCGTCTACAAGCATGCCATCTCTACCATCATGCCGGGGCATCCTATTCAACTTTTCGAAGGGGCCGACGAGCAATCGGCCGGGGAACGGGCATAATTGGAGCCGCGGCGCTTCAACAGGCGGCAAGACCGGCTGCTCACGCCGTCCGGTGCAGAGACTGGGCGAGCCGTAGTCATTGAACCCGACGTTCGCGGGAGGGCAGCCGCGCACGCGCACACGACGGGCGCCGGGCGCCGGCCGGAGGCCCGGCTTGAGGAAGCTGTTGGCCTTGCCCGTGCGATTGACCTTAACGTCATCTCCTCCGGCGTTGTACCGCTCAGTGGCATCCGGCCGGCAACCTTTATCGGAAGCGGCAAGGTCGATGAGATCGCGGGGCTGGTGAAGAGCGAAGATGTCGGGCTGGTCGTGATGGACTGCGCGGTGTCCCCGGTGCAGCAGCGCAATCTTGAAAAAGCCTGGAACGCGAAAGTGCTCGACCGAACCGGTCTGATCCTGGAAATTTTTGGCCGGCGCGCACGCACGCGAGAGGGCGCGCTGCAGGTTGAGCTTGCGCATCTCACGTACCAGCGCAGCAGATTGGTTCGTTCCTGGACGCACCTCGAGCGCCAGCGCGGCGGTTTCGGGTTTCTCGGCGGCCCGGGCGAGACCCAGATTGAATCCGACCGGCGACTCATCCAGGAGCGCATCGCGCGCATCAAGGATGAGCTGGAAAAGGTCAAGCGGACGCGCAAGCTCCACCGCCACAGCCGCAAACGCGTACCTTATCCGATTGCTGCGCTCGTCGGTTACACCAACGCCGGCAAGTCTACGCTGTTCAACCGCATCACCCGGGCGCGCGTTCTTTCTGCCGACATGCTGTTTTCGACCCTCGATCCAACCTTGAGAGCCGTCGAGCTGCCGGGTGGGTTGCGCATTATCCTCTCCGATACCGTCGGATTCATTGCGTACTTGCCCACGATGCTGGTCGCGGCGTTTCGCGCAACGCTCGAGGAAGTCATTGAGGCGGACCTGATTATGCATGTGCGCGACATCTCTCATCAGGAGAGCGGCGCACAAGCCCACGACGTGGAGGAAGTTCTCGATCAGCTCGGGGTCACGCACAGGGATGGCGCGCAGACCATCGAGATCTGGAACAAGATGGATCTCCTCGACGCGGAGGCGGAGATGCGGATCCGCAACCTCGCTGCGCGACGTGCCGCCGAGCAGCGCCCCGTCCTGGTCTCGGCGGTGAACGGGGAGGGGATCGATGAGTTGCTGTCGTCTATCCAATCGCGGCTGGCGGCGCGGCGGGTGACCCTCGACCTGGACGTACCGGCATCGGACGGCGCAGGCTTGAGCTGGCTGCACCGCCACGCCGAAGTGCTGGCGCAGCAGCCGCAAGACGACGGGCGTCTCATGTTGACCATCCGCACCGATGCATCCAACGCGGAGAGGGCGCGGGCTAAATTCCCCCCCTCCGGCGCCCTGCCTTCGCGGTAGTACACACCTATTCTTGCCTGAGTCACGATCCATAAGTCAGCGATCTTCTTCTTGTCTTTTGGCCTCCTGCCAGAGCTCCTCCATCTCGGCGAGCGTAGCTTCCTCTGGGCGTTTCCCGCGTTCAGCCAAGGCTTTCTCTATCGCCGCGAAACGCTGCTCGAATTTGTAGTTGGTGCCACGCAACGCGGCTTCGGGATCGATCCCGACGTGGCGAGCCAAATTGACGGCGGCGAAAAGGAGATCGCCAATCTCGGCTGCGGCGGCCGCGGCATCCTGGGCCGCAAGCTCGGCCTCGATCTCGTTTGCTTCCTCTCGGATCTTTTCGAGCACCGCGCGCGCGTCATTCCAGTCGAACCCGACCTTTCCGGCTTTCACCTGCAGCTTGAGGGCGCGCGAGAGGGCAGGGAGAGCGACGGGGACGCCGAAAAGCGCCCCTTCGCGCGCCTCCGGCTTGCGCTGCTGCATCCGCTCCTGGGTTTTGATGCGCTCCCACAGCCCCTCGACATCGCGCGGGGTGAGACCCTGGGCGTCACCGAACACGTGCGGATGCCGGCGGACGAGCTTCGCATTCAGGCTCGTGACAACGTCGTCCCAGTCGAATGCTCCTTGCTCCTGCGCGATCTGGGCGTGGAAGACGACTTGCAGCAGGAGATCGCCGAGCTCTTCGCGCAGATCGCCAAGATCGCCACGCGCGATGGCGTCCGCTACCTCGTAGGCTTCTTCGATAGTGTAGGGGGCGATGGTCGCAAAATTCTGCTGGAGGTCCCACGGGCACCCCGAGCCGGGGGTGCGCAGTGCGGCCATGATTTCCAGCAGACGAGCAATTTCGGACATTCGGAGGAGGGGGCGCGGGAGCGACTGAGAGCGGCAACGCCCTCATACTCTCAGGCGCCATCGTCAACGGCAAGCGGACAACCGCGATGTTTGGCTGCGGACGGCCTTCACTCCTCCTGGCGGCTGGCCTCGAACAGGAATCAGCAGCGCTTCTCCGCCTCGTCTATGAAGGAATGAATTGGCGTGTGCGGGCCGTCGTGCCCGCCGGGCCAACGTCAGGATGGGTTCCGAGTTCCGCGAAAAGCTCTCTGAAGATAGCCGGGATTTAAGCGCGCAGGCTCGGCGCAGCCGGACCGATTCGCATAAGGGATATTATGGAACATTTTAGGCGAGGTTTGGTGGGAGCATAATTCCACGAGGCTTCAATCGCTTAAACTGGTTTGCTGCGTATCGAGTTCAGCGGGAGGAGCGTCCGCGGCATTGTCAATGCAAAGCCCATCATAAGCCAGTTGCACATGCAGCGGCAGCTTGGCGCTCAGCTCTTCGAAGTCGAGATCGGAGTGCAGGTTGGTGAGAATGGCCCGGCGCGGCTTGATCCGGTCGATCCAGGCCAATGCGTCCTCCACGCTGAAATGGCTGGGATGAGGACGGTAGCGCAGTGCGTCGACCACCCAGACATCCAACCGCTGGAGCGCTGCGATGCTTGCAGCCGGCAGGCCGCTCAGGTCACAGGAATAGGCAAAATCGCCGAACCGGAATCCAAGCGAGATGATATCTCCGTGTTCCTGCAAAAACGGCACCGCCGTAATCGGTCCGCCGGGTCCTGCAATCGTCACCGGCCGGCCGGCATGGAGCCGATGCTCGGTGACGATCGGAGGATACTCGCTTCCTGGCGGAGACTGGAAGCAATAGCCAAACCGGGCGCGCATCGCCGCGCCCGTCTCCTCGTCGAGGTATACGTCCACGCGCCGGCGATGCTTGATGAACAGGCCGCGAAGGTCATCGATGCCATGGGTGTGATCGGCGTGGGAATGGGTGAAGAATACCCCATCGAGCCGATCCACGTGGGCCTCGAGCAGCTGCTCGCGCAAATCCGGCGAGGTGTCCACCAGCACCTGCGTGGTGCCGGCGCCATCCCGTCTCTCGACCAGAAGCGACGTGCGGCGGCGCCGATTCTTCGGGTTCTTGGGATCGCAATCTCCCCAGCCCAGGGCCGGTCGCGGCACGCCGCCCGACGAGCCGCAGCCGAGAATCGTGAACCTGAACGTCATGCTGCGGCGGCGGCCTGGTCCGGAACCTTGCTGAAGAGCCGGAAAAAATTCTCGCTGGTCTGTCGCGCAACCTCATCGAGCGATACCCCGCGCGTCTGCGCCAGCATGCGCGCGGTCTCGACCACGTAGGCCGGCTCGTTCCGCTTGCCGCGATAGGGAGCGGGAGCAAGATAGGGCGCGTCCGTCTCGATCAGGATTCGGTCTGCGGGCAGGCTCTTGGCGATCGCGCGCAAATCCTCCGATTTGTTGAAGGTCAAGATACCCGTGAACGAGATGTAGAGCCCCAGCTCGACGGCACGCCGCGCCAGCTCAGGCCCGCCGGTGTAGCAGTGTAGAACCGCCGGGAAAGCCCCCTTCCCTATCTCCTGGGTAAGGACGGCCAGGGTGTCCGCATCGGCCTCGCGCGAATGGATGACGAGCGGAAGCCCGGTCGCGCGGGCCGCGGCGATGTGCGTGCGGAAGCCCTGCTCCTGAGCGTGGCGAGGGCTGAAATCATAATGATAATCGAGGCCGGCCTCGCCGATCGCCACCACCTTGGGGTGGCGCGTATGCGCGATCAGCTCCTCGACGCCAATATCGAGCTCTTCGTGTGCGTAATGTGGATGCGTGCCGACGGAGCAATAGACGTCCGAAAACCGCGCAGCGACGGCGAGCACCGACCCATGCCGTTTGATACGCGTCGAGATGGTGACCATGCGCGCAACACCGGTGGCTTGCGCGCGTGCAACCACGGCATCCAGCTCGCCGGCAAAATCCGGAAAGTCCAGGTGACAGTGGCTGTCGATGAACATGTCCGCCAGTCAATGCCGCATGTCGGAGCCGGGGGCGCTCGCGTATTCCGCTTCGAATCTCGAGATTTCGCTCATCAGCTCTTCGACTATGCGTTGGCGCAATGACGGATCGGAGCCGGAGACCAGCTCGGCCACCGTTTTCCCCAGGGCCGAGATGATCTCGTCTATGTCGATGGTATCCTTTTCGCCGCTCAGCGATCCATATTCGGCGTAGAAGTCGTCGATGGTGTCCGCAATAAGGCAATGCAGACAGGGCCGCTCGTCATTCGATCCTGAGGTATCCGACATGGTTATGCCTTTCGATCGAAATGTGGGGTCTAGCTGCTCGCTTCGCTTTCGACATAACGCGGGAAGACCGCGCTTGGAGCCGGCAGCGTAGTCCCGGGTGCAATGCGACGGCTTCCCCCAATGTCACGGAATTGCCGCTCACCGGCCGGGATGCCCAGCAGGTCGAGCAGTTTTGCCGCTGAACTCGGCATGAAGGCAGCGCTGAGGATGGCCACCTGGCGGAGCACCTCACCCGTGACGTACAGAACCGTTCCCTGCCGGACGAGATCCGTCTTGGCCAAAGCCCACGGAGCTTCCGCGGCGAAATACCGATTGGTCTGGGCCACCACCGCCCATACCGCGTTCAGGACCTGATGCAGCTGCTGCGTCTTCATGGCCTCACGCGCCTTATCGATCATGCCGTCGGCGGACGCCAGGATTTGCTCGTCCGCGCTGGAGTACGGACCAGGCTTCGGCAGGATCCCGCCAAGCTGCCGCGCCACCATGGACAGCGAGCGCTGCGCCAGGTTTCCGAGATCATTGGCGAGGTCTGCGTTGATGCGGTTGACGATTGCCTCGTGACTATAGTTCCCGTCCTGCCCGAACGGCACCTCACGCAGAAAAAAATACCGCAGCTGGTCGACCCCATAAGCGTCGGCCAGGGCGAAGGGATCGATCACATTGCCGACCGACTTCGACATCTTCTCCCCCCGATTGAACAGGAATCCATGCGAGAAGATGCGGCGCGGCACTTCGACCCCCGCTGAAAGCAGGAAAGCCGGCCAATAGACGGCGTGAAAGCGTACAATGTCCTTTCCGATCACATGCAGGTCGGCCGGCCAGTAGCGCCGGAATTTTGCGCTATCGACGTCGGGGTAACCGACTGCGGTGATGTAATTGGTGAGCGCATCGACCCACACATACATCACGTGCTCCGGGTTGCCCGGTACCTTCACTCCCCAATCGAAGGTGGTCCGGGAGATGGACAGATCCTGCAGGCCGCCGCGCACGAAGCTTGCGACCTCATTCAAGCGCTCCCGCGGCAAAACGTAGTCGGGATCGCGCGCATAAAGGTCGAGAAGCCTATCCTGATACGCGGACAGGCGAAAGAAATAGCTTTCCTCCTCGACCCATTCGACCGGGGTCCCCTGCGGACCGACCCGCTCGCCAGCCTCATTGAGCCGCGTTTCCTGCTCGTCGTAATAGGCTTCATCGCGAACCGAGTACCAGCCGGAGTATTTGTCGAGATAGATGTCTCCCGCGGCTTCCATGCGCTCCCAGATGGCGGCCGAAGCCCGATGGTGGCGCTCCTCGGTGGTTCGGATGAACTCATCATTCGAGCAGTTCAGCCGCTCGACCATCGCCCTGAATCGCGGCACGTTGCGTTCGAGCAATTCTGCCGGCGAAAGTTTCTGCTTGGCTGCGGTCTGCAGCATTTTCATGCCGTGCTCGTCGGTACCGGTCAGAAACAGGACGTCGTAGCCGTCAAGGCGCATGAATCGGGCGATGGCGTCGGTCGCGATCGCTTCGTACGCGTGGCCGATGTGCGGCGGGCCGTTGGGGTAGGCGATGGCCGTGGTGACGTAATAGCGCGGCTTGTCAGCCATCAAGCATAGGTATCAACCGCGCCATCCCTCGGCAAGCCATCCAAAGACGTTGAACACCAAAGGCTTGCGGTCGAGATTGAAGGCCTCGACATCGCGCGCCGCCGCATTGAACCGCTCCCAGTTTCCGGCGATCCAATTGAGCCTGCCGAGTTCGTGCGGTCCGGAAGCGAGGCGCGCACTCAGCCACTCGTTCACTGCGTCCACGAAGGCCGCGAGCGTGCCGGCATCGGTTCCGTAGATACCGTCGCCGACGGCATGCAGCGCGCGCGCGTCGATTGCAGGAAGGCGATCGAGCAGGCCCAGGACGCGCTTGCGCATCTCGATCGCATCGGCATCGAGCAGCGCAACCGCGCGGCCGACGCTGCCACCGGCAACCGCGGCCGCGGAGACGACTTTCGGATCGCCGGGATCGCGCCCGAGGGCCGCGGCGGCGGCCTGCGCGACATCTTCAGGAGCAAGCGGCCGCAAGCTCAGCACGCGGCATCGGGAGCGGATGGTCGGCAGCACCCGAGCGGCGGAATGGCTCACCAGCAGCAACAAGCCTCGCGCCGGAGGTTCTTCCAGGATCTTGAGCAGCGCATTCGCACCGGACTCATTGAGCTCGTCCACAACGTCGACAATCGCCACGCGCCATCCACCTTCCGCCGGGGTCGAGCCGAAAAACGCAACGCTCTTGCGCACGTCATCGACCCGGATGTCCTGATAGAGCTTCCCGGTCTTCTCATTGATGACGCGCTCGAGCACCAGAAGGTCACCATGCCCTTGCGCCGCGATACGCCGCGCCACGGGATGCTCCGGGTCCACGTGCAGCGACGTCGCCGTTCGCACCGCGGGCACGCGGTGGTCGGGATGCGCGAGAACGAAGCGGGCCATCCGATATGCGAGCGTCGTTTTGCCGATCCCGCTCGGTCCCACGAGCAACCAGCCATGGGGCAGCCGGCCACCGCGGTAGGCTTCCAGCAACGCGCTCTCGGCGGCGGCATGGCCGTACAGCGCGGAGGTCTCGCGCGGCGGCATTCCATCGGCACCCTCGGGATTGTCGGCGTGTTCAGTCATGGCAGTGAAACAGAATCGGTAATGCCTTTAAGGGCAGGATAATCGCATATGGCTGTCGTCGCGGCCAAGCGAGCCCGCCCAAACGGGCGAGCGCGAGCCGGGATTCGGTACGCCCTGTAAAACCCTGTAAATACAGGCGAGATGCAGAAACCTGCGAAATAGCCCGCCAAACCTGGAGAACCGGGCCAAAATAACAGGGCCGAGCAGGGACGGAACAGGAAATCGCGGCACGGCGCATCGCGATCACCACCGCCAGCTCATGCGATGGATTGGACGGTCCTCCACGCAAGTGCTTGTCGGGACGGGGCCAAATGCAAAAGCCCGGCGCGGTTTCCCGTCCGGGCTTGGACACAACTCTGAAGGATATCCTTTTATGTCTGAGGCGCGTTTCAATGTCTACAGATTCAAAGTTGTAAAATTCGTTGAAAGGGGAGGTATGGAGGCTGGGCCCGACGGCGCAGTCATATGAAATGTCACTTCGGCGAAACCTGTTCTATCGCTGGAGCTGCTGCGCCCGGAGAAAGGCGCTCGTTCACCTCGTTCCAGATGCGCTCGGCAACGCGAGGCTTGGGCTCGGTCGCATCGATGATCACGCAGCGCGCCGGCTCGGAATCCGCCAGCTGCCGAAAGCCTTCGCGCAGCGCCTCGTGGCTCGCGAGTGATTCACCCTCGAACCGGTCCGGGGTTGCCTCTCCTCGCCGCTTTCGCGCGCGCGCGAGCCCGACATCGGCAGGCACATCCATGATGAAGGTGAGATCAGGCCTGAGCTCTCCCACCGTTACCTTTTCAAGCGCCCTGATGAATTTTGGATCCACGCGGCCGAGCGTGCCCTGATAGACCCGCGTGGAATCGATGAAGCGGTCGCTGATGACCCACGCTCCGCGCGCCAGTGCGGGCTCTATTGTGGTGCGCACGTGGTCATCGCGCGCCGCGGCAAACAGCACCGTCTCGGCTTCCGCCCCAAGCGGCCTTGCCGCGCCCGACATCAGCACGTGGCGGATGGCTTCCGCGCCGGGCGAGCCGCCGGGCTCGCGCGTGAGCACGACCTCGAGGCCGAGCGCTTTGAGCCGATCCGCCAGCAAACGG
>DASXIG010000571.1:0-1698 GCA_036498105.1 Xanthobacteraceae bacterium
GCGGCGACGAGGAAGCCCTTGTCGGACAGTTCGGTGTTGAGCCCGGCGAAATAGGGATCATCGGCGCCGATCGGCTTGCCGGTGCGCGGATCGAGGATGCCGGTCGCGGCGGGCGCGACGGCAGGACTCTCGGTCACTGTCATGCGAGCGCTCCCATGTTAGGGACGGTGTCGGGGCGAAGGGCGGCGCTCAATCCCATTCGAGCGCTCCCTTCTTCCACTCGTAGATAAACCCGATCGTGAGCACCGCAAGGAACACCATCATCGACCAAAAGCCGAGCAAGCCCAACTGCTTGAACGCAACGGCCCAAGGAAAAAGGAAGGAGACTTCGAGGTCGAAGATGATGAACAGGATGGCGACCAGATAGAAGCGCACGTCGAAGCGCATGCGCGCGTCATCGAAGGCGTTGAAGCCGCACTCGTAGGCGGAGAGCTTCTCGGGATCCGGCTGCCGGTAGGCGACGATGAAGGGCGCGATCAGCAGCGCAAGGCCGATCACCAGCGCGATGCCGATGAAGACCACGAGAGGAAGATAATCCTGCAAAATCGTGTTCATCGCCGGTCGCAGCCTCGCAGTTCATGCCCCTGAGAATCGCACGCAAGGGTCGCGCCAAGCGGCGGCTCGCATGTCGCAAATCTTCGGATCGCCAAGCCTTAGATTCGTTCCACGGACGGGAGCGGGCGAGGCTTAGCGCAGTGCACATAAGGTGGCAAGCCAGCCTGTGGGCGACGGAAATGTCGTGAAATCGCGGCGCCCGCGCGCTTTGCCACATCGTGCCGCCGGTGCGGGGTGCGGCATCGCGCCAGTGCCGGGAATGTCGGCAGGCGAACTGTCAGCCGCAAACAAGGAAGGGTAAGGAGAGCCCCGACGAAACCCCCGTGACGCCGGAGCTCTCCCCCACACCTTCGGCCATCGCTGACGCGCTGGCTGAAGGCTGTCCCGAACAGCCAGTGCAGTTGCGCGAGCTTGTGACACGGGTCGAAATGTGCGTCGCCTCCGTATCGCTACGTAGCGTCATGCGACTTTTGGCGGATGTCCTTGCCGCCTTCGCTGGCGCGTGCGCGGTGATGCTTGTCCGTGTCGGGTCCATGCCGGCGAATCGGTGTCCACCGCGGATCAAGTGCGGAGCAAGTTGTCGGCTGGACATGCGCGGCGACCCGGGCAGCCCTTCGGCAGCGGGTACCCAGGCCGCCCGCACATGCGCTAAGCTTCCCGCAACAGCCTGCTGCGGGAGGAAACATGCAACGCAAAGTGATGATTGCCTGTGCGGTCACGGGCTCGGCCGACACGCCCGGCAAGAACCCGGCGGTGCCGGTGACGCCGGCACAGATCGCGGCCTCGGCGATCGACGCCGCCAAGGCGGGGGCTGCGATCGCGCACATCCATGTGCGCGATCCGCAGACCACCAAGCCGAGCATGGACGGCGCGCTCTATCGTGAGGTGGTCGAGCGCATCCGCGGCAGCGGCAGCGACGTGCTGATCAACCTCACCACCGGCCCCGGCGCGCGCTTCGCACCCGGCCTCGACGACCCGATGGAGGTCGGTCCCGGCAACAACCTCAAGCCGGCGCCCCAGCGGGTGAAGCACGTGGTCGAGCTCAAGCCGGAGATCTGCAGCCTCGACATGGGCAGCATGAACATGGGCGCGCACGTGTTCGTGAACACGCCGCAGACGCTCGAGGCGATGGCGGTCGCGATT
>DASXIG010000572.1:0-4710 GCA_036498105.1 Xanthobacteraceae bacterium
GATGCGCGGGTCAATTCCCGGATCAAATTCGGGGACGCGCATGACGAGAGCCGTCATGGCAGATGACAGCCGAACACGCCTTGGCCGCGGCCTCGCCGCACTGATGGGCGATGTCGTCAACGAAACGAAGGCTACGGAAACTGTCCGCCATCATAGTCGCGTGCCGATCGAATACCTCAAGCCCAATCCGCGCAATCCGCGCCGCAGTTTCAACGACGACGAGCTCGACTCATTAGCCGCATCCATCAAAGAGCGCGGTGTCATTCAGCCTGTGCTGGTACGTTCCATTGCGGGCTCGAAAGATGCTTACGAGATCATCGCCGGCGAGCGCCGCTGGCGCGCTGCTCAGCGTGCCGGGCTGCACGACATCCCGATCTTGCCGCTGGAAGCGACGGACAGCGAGGCGCTCGAGCTGGCGATTATTGAGAACGTGCAGCGCACCGATCTCAACGCGCTGGAGGAAGCGGGCGGCTATGCGCGACTCGCGAGCGAGTACAGCCACAGTCACGAGGAAATCGCGCGCATGGTCGGCAAAAGCCGCAGTCATGTGAGCAACACCCTGCGACTCTTGAAATTACCGGATGCGGTGAAGGCCTATATCAGCGCCGGAGAGATCAGCGCGGGAGCGGCACGCATGCTGGTCGGTGCGGCAGATCCCGAGTGCATGGCGCGTGAGATTGTCGAACGCGGCCTCAATGTACGTCAGGTCGAAGCGCTTGCGAAGGAACGCGCACGTGCGCCGCAGAAGTCTGGAAAGCGCAGCGGAGCGAGGAAGAGCGTTGACGCAGTGGCGCTCGAGCAGCGCCTTACCGATGCCCTGGGCCTGACCGTCACTCTCGTCGAACGCGGCGACGGTGGAGTGCTCTCCATCTACTACCGCAGCCTCGAACAGCTCGACGAGATCGTGCGTCGGCTGGAAAATCGCTAGTGCCGCCGATTTGAAGTTCCCGGATCACAATTGACTGATACAGCTCTCGCGACCTCACCCTTCGAGACGCCGGCAGTGAAGCCGCTGCCGGCTCCTCACAGGGTTTCGAGGCACGTTTCAAGGAAGTCGGCACTTTGGCATCATGCGATCCTATAACTCACGTTTCCCTGTATTTTTGAGCTATAGAACGGAGCGTCCTAGACCCGAGCGGCGCCTTAGGTTGGTTATGATAGCGAGCCAGGAAGGTTGAAAAAAAGCTCTTGCAATTGAAACGTAACTCAAGTACGAATATGCATCCTTCAGAGGTATGCCCGACCCGGTCCGCCATCGGCGCGCCGGGTTTGTTTTGTTCGGGCGATGCGGTGCCCTCGATAAGTCTTGAGACGCCAATCTTGGTCTGGAACTTGCGTAACTTAGACGTGTAGTGCGGAGTTAGGTCGCGCAATTTTAGAAATTCGATGTATTTTTCGCGCCATATCCTTGAAATACCGAGATAATTCCAATCGAGGCAGAGCATTTTCCGGAACAGTGGACGCCGGTTTTCCGCTGTAATGCGACCAAATGGGAAGTGCTGGAGCGCTTTTCGATTCCAGCAACCCGAAAAGCGCTCTCGTACCGGAATCACAATTCGCTGATCTGCAGCGATGGTCAGCTCTCGGCATTCCTGAGGGTAAGGAGTTCGAGTCACGTTTCAACGAACTTTACTCCTTCCGGTTTGCATTGACGGCGACCGCAAAGAGCACCCGCTGGGTGAGAAGAGCGGCCAAATCGGAATGCCGCCGCGCTTCCAACGCCGCGTCTGCGAGCTGCGTCATCGCGCGCTGGAGCCGCGCAGAGGTCCACATCCCAAGCACCCGTGCGGTTTCAGCTTTGCGCTCAAAAGAGCCGAATGACGTTATGGTCCGTGCAGCCTCGTCGGGCGGTACGCCGTCATCTACTGCAAGTCGTGCCCTGTGCAGTTGCCCGATATGGCGCAACGCCGTAGTCAAGATCGTGTCGGGCGAGGTGCGCGCGATGCGCGCCTTGCCAAATTGGATTTCCAGCTCGTCTGGTCGTCCCGCAAAGGCCGCATTGACCAGCTCATCCAATTCCAGGTTCGAGGCATCCGCGACGACGGCTCTTACATCTTCCAGCTCGACGCGCGACTTGCCCCGCGCAAACAGTGCAAGCTTGCGCAGCTCATGGCGCGAGGCCAGCCGATCTCCGCCGAGCAGCGGAACGAGCGCCGCGCGCCCGTCCGGCGAGATAGAAAGTCCATTCTCCCGCAACTCGGCATCGATCAACCGCACAAGAGCACGCTCGTCATCCTCGTAGCAGGGCAGCGTGATCGCAGCCTTCGCGCGTTCGCACACGACGCGCAGCGGCGCATTACGCCGCAGGTCACCCGCCTCGATCACCACCCGACAATCGGGAGACGTGGAGGCCGCCAGCGCTTCGACCGCGGCTGCGAAATTGCGCGAGCCTGCCTTCACCCAAATGGCACGTCGGCCGCCGAACAGCGGAATAGTGTTGGCTTCCTCGACCAGGCGCGTCGGGGTACCCGCGAGCTCGTCGCCCTCCAGCCGCACCAGTTGAAAAGGATCGCGCAGATCGGTGATGAATGCACGGATGAGCGCCTCCGCGCGTTCGTGCACGAGGCCCGCATCCCGACCATAGACAAGCAGGATAGGCACGCCTACCTCGGAACGCGCCATATACCGCTCGACGTCTCCGGCTTTCAGCGCAACCAAGTCCTGCCCATGCTTTTAACGCGACGAATGCGTCTGCCCACGAACGTTCGTTCGCCAGCCGCAATGTCCTATCGACCGCGATCTGAAATAGCTTACGTTCCAGCGGTGAAATAGGACGTAAGCCTGCCCATGACGTTGTCCGCAATTACCTTTGCGGCGCGGCTTTCTGCGTCACGCAAGCCGCGCAGCCGAGCGAACCGCTGTTGCTGTCCCGGAGCGTCATAGGATACGCGCGCGAAGGTCTGGCCGGTTACAACGATCTTGTTGGTAGCGATCTCGGTCAAGGTGTAGGTGGCGTTGATACCGGAGATCTGCACGTCGGGTCGCGACGTGTGAATGTCCACAATAATGGCGCTCTGCAACGTGGTCATCGCAATCTTCAAGCGGTGCGTGGGCGGAGCCTCTGCCCCGCCGCCCCTGAGATCGAACAGAAGCGCATTGCGGATTTCGACCGCCATGCGCGACTCGTCGCTTCCCTTGGGAGCATCGATCTGAAGGACGTTCACGGCGCTGAGTTGCTCGCGCAGCAGCGGACTACCGCTCGGGGAGAATTCGCCGTAGAGCGGCTGAAAACAGGCCCCGACCAGCCCGGCGAGCATGAGTGCCGCCGCGGCGCGGCTTGCCCGCTGCAATGCTCTAGGCCACCACATTCACGATCCTCTGCGGCACCACAATCACCTTCTTCGGCGGCTTGCCCGCAAGCGCCCGCCTGACCGATTCCAGCGCCAAAACCGCGCTTTGAATGTCCGCCTCCGCGGCATCTCGCGCGACCGTGACGTCATCGCGCTTTCTGCCATTGATTTGGACCGGAAGTGTGATGCTCTCCTCAATTAGCAGTGCCGGCTCGACCCGAGGCCAGGGCTCGGAGGCCACGAGGGTTTTGTGCCCCAAAACGGCCCAACATTCTTCGGCGAGGTGCGGCATCATGGGATGAAAAAGCTGGACCAGGATGTCGATGGCCTCGCGCGCCGCCCAGCGGTAATCCGGCCCCGGCGCGGTATCCAAGTTCCCAAGCGAGGCCTGAAATGCATTCGCGAACTCGTAGATGTGGGCGATGGCCACATTGAAACGCAACCGCTCGATGTCATCAGTGACCCTTGCCAGCGCGCGATGGGCGCTCTTGCGCAGCGCAAGCGCGGGCTCGGTGAAGATTGGCGTTGGCGGTGAGGGTAGATCGGGCGGCGCGGCGATCTGCGCGGCTTCTTGGACCAGTCGCCAGACGCGCTGCATGAAACGCCAAGCGCCCTGAACACCCTCCTCAGTCCAGATGACGTCGCGCTCGGGCGGGGAATCCGACAGCATGAACCAGCGGGCCGTATCGGCTCCATAGGCGGCGATGATGTCGTCGGGGTCGACGGTGTTGCGCTTCGACTTCGACATCTTCTCAATCGAGCCGATCTCGACGGCCTCTCCGGTGGAGAGGAGCGTTGCACGGCGATCCTTCCCGGCTCCCTCGACCTTGACCTCGGCGGGCATGGCCCAATCGCCGCTCGCGGTCTTGTAGGTCTCGTGCACCACCATCCCTTGGGTGAACAGTCCTGCGAACGGCTCATCCAGGCCGGCATGGCCGGTCGCCTTCATGGCGCGGGTGAAGAAGCGGCTATAGAGCAAATGCAGGATCGCGTGCTCAATGCCCCCGATGTACTGATCGACGGGGAGCCAGCGGTCGACCTGCAAGCGGTCCGTCGGCGCAGTGCTTATCCAGGGATCGGTAAACCGCGCAAAATACCAGGATGAATCCACGAACGTGTCCATCGTGTCGGTTTCGCGCCGCGCCGGTCGGCCGCACTGTGGGCAGGTCACATGCTTCCAGGTCGGATGGCGGTCGAGCGGATTGCCTGGCCGGTCGAACGCGACATCCTCGGGCAGTTCGACCGGGAGTTCCTTCTCGGGTACCGGCACGATCCCGCAGGAATCGCAGTGAATGATCGGAATCGGGCAGCCCCAGTAGCGCTGGCGCGAAATCCCCCAGTCGCGCAGCCGGAAATTGACCTGCCGGATGGCGACCGGCCGATTGCCGCGCGATACGGTTTCGAGCCGCCGTGCGACCTC
>DASXIG010000573.1:0-5331 GCA_036498105.1 Xanthobacteraceae bacterium
GAGCCCTCGAAGCATCGGTTCCGCTCTGGAAAAACCTCTCGGTCGCGAGAGGCCCGCGCATTCTAGGGAGCCGCAGGCTGCGCCGCAATAAGTCCGAATGGCACGGGTTTACACCCAGGGCGATGCCGGATTTGATGCGGCTGTGGCGCATTCACGCCCACTTTGGTAGCTCGGATGGAATTCCGAAAAAGGGATTTCGGCCATGGCGACTGCAGTTCGTCGCCCGCTAGTGGCGGGAAATTGGAAAATGAACGGGCTGCGTGCCTCCGAGCCGGAGCTGGCCGAGATGGCCCGTGCTGCACGCGGGCTCGGCGCAGTCGATATCATCGTGTGTCCGCCCGCCACCCTGATCGCCCAATTTGCATCCGCCGTCCGCGAGGGGCCGTTGGGCATAGGTGGGCAGGATTGTCACGCAGAGCCGGCGGGAGCCTACACCGGCGACGTCTCGGCTGAAATGCTCAGGGACGCGGGAGCGATCGCGGTCATTGTTGGACACTCTGAGCGGCGCATCTATCACAAGGAGACCGATGCGGAGGTGCGTGCCAAGGCTTTGGCCGCGCGACGCGCGGGGCTGCTGGCTATCGCCTGTGTCGGCGAGAGCCGTGAGGAACGGGAGAGGGGAGGGGCGCTTGATGTGGTACGCAGGCAGCTCGACGGCTCGCTCCCCGATGGAACCACATCCGAGGACCTCGTGGTCGCCTACGAGCCGGTATGGGCGATCGGCACCGGGCTTACGCCGACCTCGGCTGAGATCGCCGAAATGCAGGGGTTCATCCGCCGGTACCTGCGCGATCGTTTCGGAGACAGCATGCAAGGCGCGCGGATTCTCTACGGTGGATCCGTAAAGCCCGCCAACGCAGCTGAACTTAGCGACATAGCGGATGTGGGCGGAGTGCTGGTCGGAGGCGCGAGCCTCCGGGCAGCCGAATTCATGGGCATCGCACGCGCTTTCGACTGATATATCAGGGCACGGACATGCGAACCCTCGTCGACCTCGGCGGTAGGGGCGGGTTTCAAACCCGCCCTGCTTTCGACTGACACCGCTCGCGAGATATCATCCGTCCACCGCGCAGGATTATTTGCGATGTAAGCACGAATGCGATCTAACGCTTTCTCGTTGCGAATGACATGCTCGTAATAGCCACGCTGCCACAGCACGCCACGCTTGCCGGCACGTTCATTGAGGCGACGCGCGGAGAACGTCTTGAAGCCGCACACGATTTCCGGGATGGCGTGGCGCCGTTCGCACCGATCGGCCCAGGATGATTATTCCGTGCACGGGGTGGGGCATGACAATGAAGGCGGCCGCGCGTCGCATCGCGGCGTATATGTAACCTCGTGGTCCGCGTCTGTTGCGCCAGGGCGGGTTTGAAACCCGCCCCTACATGAACTCCGACCACCGCGTTGCCGCATTGCATATGACGGCGGGCAGCAGTCTCTGGAGGTTTCGGTCGCTATCGGGGTGCTGCGGCGACTCTAATGACCCATCGAGACGTCGGCTGTGCATTGCGGCCAATAGTTTGAGCCCTATCAAAGTACCTGGCCCAGCCGATACAATTGCGGTCACCTGAGCTTCGGCGCTGATATGCGGCCGCGAGTTCATCAGTCTTCTCTCAGCGGGGGGCCCCCGCGGGGTGGCCGCTTGCGCCGCGCGCACAGCAGCTAGCGCAGCCAATACCGGACAGAGCTCCTGAATCGAGGGCAGCATGGATTTCGGCGTCTTCGACCATCTGGACCGTAGCGGCACAGACCTGAGCACGCAGTATGCTCAGCGCCTCGAGCTCGCGGCCCTATACGATCAGCTGGGGTTCTACGCCTACCACCTCGCCGAGCATCACGCGACGCCTCTCGGCATGTCGCCCTCACCCAGCGTATTTCTCTCGGCGGTGATCCAGCGTACGCGGCGTCTGCGCATCGGCCCGCTGGTCTATTTGCTCCCGCTCTATCACCCGCTGCGTCTCCTGGAAGAGATCTGCATGCTGGACAATCTGAGCAACGGCCGTATGCAGGTTGGCGTCGGACGCGGGATCTCGCCGATCGAGATGGGCTATTACGAACGCGTCCCCGATGAGGCGAAGGAGATATACGAGGAGAACCTGCGAATCCTGCTGGCGGGTTTCGGAAGTGAAGTGCTGACGTATGCAGGTCGCTTCAGCCGTTTCGAAAAGGTGCCTATGGCGATCCGGCCGGTGCAGCAGCCGCACCCGCCGATCTGGATGGGCATCACGTCGGAGGAAAGCGCCGCGTTCGCCGGGAATGCCGGCTACAACATTGTCGCGCTGATGCCGGCAGCTGCCATGCGCTCGCGCGTGGAGGCTTATCGCAAGGCACGCGGCGCGGGAGAGAGCGGGAAGGTGGGCATCAGCTATCATGTGGTGGTCGGCAAGGACGATGCATCCGCAATATCGGCTGCGAGCTCGGCCTACACGGCGTGGCACCGCAGCTTCCATTACCTTTATCGCTTGCACGGCCGCCAGCCGGTACTGGGCGCGTGGCCCGAAACATTCAGCGCCATGATGAAAGCTGAAAGGGCGGTTGCCGGCTCGCCGCAAACGGTGATCGATTTCCTGCGGCGCCAAGTCGAGGCTTCCGGCATCAACTACATTGTCACGCAACTCATGTTCGGCAATCTCCCGCACGAGACCGCGAAACGCTCGATCGAGCTGTACGCTCATGAGGTGATCCCGCGTGTTCGCGGATAGGAAGGGGCCCGGAGAGATCGCCATGAGCAGTCTGGAACTCGCTCGCATCGATCTCGTGATCGCCAACCGCGTCCTCGCCTATATCGGCGCGGTTGACGCATACGGGCATGTCAGCGTGCGGCATCCGATCAAGAACGACCATTTTCTGCTCTCCTGCTCGCGCAGCCCGGAGTTCGTCGAGCAGTCCGACATCATGGAGCTCGACCGCGACGGCAACGCGGTGGGTGCCGACAATCGTCCGCCCTACATGGAGCGCGCCATCCATGCCGGCATCTATGCGGCGCGTTCGGATGTGAATTGCGTGGCGCATGGTCATGCGCGGGTGCTCATCCCGTTCACGGTCACGAACCTGCGGATGCGCCCCGTGTTCTTGACCTCGGACGAGATCGGTTCCCGCGTCCCGGTATGGGATATTCGCGGGCGCTTTGGAGACTCGACCGATATGCTGATAAAAGAGATGGATCACGCTGCCGATCTGGCGAGCGCTTTGGGGCATGAAAGTGTGGTCCTGCTGCGCGGCCACGGCTTCGTCGCGGCCGCAAGATCGGCCAGTCACATGATCCGGCTTTGTCGCGCGTTGCTCGACAATGCGGCGGTCCAGCTCGAGGCCATGCGTTACGGGGAGGTCAATGAATTGACCCCCGGCGAGATCGCGGCACGACGTGTCACAATGGCGGACGACGATTCGCCCGGCGTGCTGCGCGGTTTTGAGTACGATGCCGCAAAGGCGGGAGTTGGCTCTCTGCTTGACCGCCGACGGGCGCTCAAGAGCGCAGGTCATTAGCAGTGCAGCGGGCCAGGAGGCGACGCTCGATTGCAATCCTGCGGCCAAATCCGTTTCAGCTGCCTCGTAAAATGGTCTAGGGTGGGCGCGGGTCGAACGCGAGCTGCGCCAGCACAGGGAGATCGATCGGCATGCAACGCCCGAAGTCGAAAGCGAAACAGCCCGCGCAAGAAACGGGTCCCATCCCGCGACGGGGCTTTCTGCTCGGAGCCGGAACTGCGGTCGCGGCGGGCCTCGCCCCGGCAACGGCGGCGCAAGCGCAGGCGCCCACCAGCACGTCGTCTGCTCTCGCGGTCAGCGGCCCAGGCTCTGCAAGCGCGCCGCAAGGCTTTCTCACGCTGACCGCAACTGAAGCTGCCTTCCTCTCGGCCGCAGCGGATACCTTCATTCCCGCCGATGAGCTCAGTCCCTCTGGCAGCGACTGCGGGGTTGTTGTCTTCATCGACCGGCAGCTCGCGGGAGCTTGGGGAAGCGGGGCCAAGATGTATCGCAGCGGTCCCTTCCGCAGAGGCAAACCGGAGCAAGGTTATCAGCTGCCGCTCACCCCCCGCGAGTTCTTCGCGGCCGGGATCGTCGCCGCGAATGCATGGACACGCAAAGCATACGGCAAGGACTTCGACCGCCTTTTGCCGGAGCAGCGCGAAGCTGTGCTCAAGGAGCTTGAAGCAGGCAAGGCCACGCTCGAGGATTTCAACGGCAAGCAGTTTTTTGAGGCTCTCCTGCAGATTACCATGGAGGGCTTTTTCGCGGACCCGATCTACGGGGGCAATCGCGATAAGGCAGGCTGGCGCGTGGTCGGCTACCCTGGGCTGCCGGCGGTCTATTCCACGCTCATCGATGAGTACCGCAACAAGCGCTTCGTCGCGGAGCCGCAGTCGATTGCGGATTTCTCGTAGGGAGAGGACCATGGCGACGCGGTTGAAGGAAGTGGATGCCGTCATGGTCGGCATGGGCTGGACCGGCAGCATCATGGCGCGCGAGCTTACCAAGGCGGGACTGACGGTGATCGGGCTTGAACGCGGTGAAGACCTCACCCCGGGCGAGCACTTCGCGCTGCCCAATATTCGCGACGAGCTCAAGTACGTGCATCGGCTGGAGCTTGTACAGGATCCCGCCCTGGAGACCATCACATTCCGGCACCGGCCCTTGGAGGAGGCGCTGCCCATGCGCCGAATGGGCTCATTCCTTCCGGGGAACAGCGTGGGCGGTGCAGCCAACCACTGGGGAGGGCTGCATTGGCGTTATCTGCCAAGCGATCATCGCTGCCGCAGTCACATCGAGGAGCGCTACGGCGCAAGTGTCATTCCAGCTGACATGACCATCCAGGACTGGGCAATGAGTTATCAGGAGCTCGAGCCTTATTACGACAAGTTCGACAAGCTCTGCGGGGTCTCCGGGAAAGCCGGCAATCTGCGCGGCCAGACGATCGCGGGCGGCAACGTGTTCGAAGGTCCGCGCAGCAATGAGTATCCTAATCCACCGCTGAAGATGACCGAATCCGCGCTGCTGTTCGAGCGCGCGGCGCTGGAGCTTGGCTACCATCCGTTTCCGCAGCCCATCAGCAACGCGAGCAGGCCTTACAAGAACAGCGAGGGCTTGGTCCTGGGCGCCTGCCAATACTGTGGTCACTGCGACAAGGCCGGCTGTGAAGCCAATGCAAAAGCAGGGCCGCACGTTTGTATCCTGCCGGTCCTGCGCGCTGATCCAAAATTCACCTTGCGACCGCGTTCCTGGGTGAGCCGGCTCGTCTATGACAAGCCCGGACGCAGGGTGGCCGGCGTGGTCTATGTGGATACCCGGACCGGGGAGGAATACGAGCAACCGGCCGGGCTCGTCGTGCTCTCG
>DASXIG010000574.1:0-4196 GCA_036498105.1 Xanthobacteraceae bacterium
CCGCCGGATCCTCCGGCACGGCCATGAGTGCGGGATGCATGGCGCGCGCCTGCGCGAGCGCAAGACCGTTGTGGAGGCCCAGCCGGTCCGCCGCTGCATCGACCGCCACGACGATGTCGAGGTTCTTGCGTTTGCCGAAGACGACGAGAGCAGGATGGCAAGCGGCATCCTGCTCTCTGTTTTTGTTTGTGCATGTCCGTTTTCGCAAAAGTGGTTCCCACTTTTGCGGGCCATGATCGAGCGGACTCGATGGTCGTCGTGCCTCACGCCACTGCTGCGCGATTCGGTCGGTCGATAATCGCTCCAGCCACAGGCTCAGAATTCGTTGCGAGCTCGAAACGCTGCTCAACACTGTTCCACTCCACGATCCAGGCCCCGAGATGTCCACGCCGGTTGCGCACGAGGCGTATCGCCAGCCGCGGCGGACCGATCCCGCCATATCTTTGCGAAGGTGAAGAATGCAGGGATGCTGCAGCGCCAACGATCCAACGGGTAGCAAAGGCGCCGGGCTCATTGTCCGGCTGCGGGCGCAGAAAAAGCCCGAGCGTGTGGCCGGCAGCGGCGGCAAGCGAAAGACGGCGCGTGACCGTCGGCTCGACCGCACGCGCGCTGAGCTCGCTGATCACTGCGCCGACTGCCCGGCAGCGCAGAGCTTCTTCCGTGACCCATAGCGCATCGCGCAGACGTGGGGCTGCGACGGTGATCAAGCGCTCCGGAGGGATACCGGTCTCCTCCAGGCCCGGCCCATAGGGGACACCATTTTCACAGAGCGAGAGCTCTTCCGTGATCCAAAGCGCGACTCGCCCTGTAGATCCCAAGCGGCAGGATTGCCTCATCGAAAGCGTCGTGACCGCCAGGGCAAAAGCGGTCGCGGCAGCTATCTCGGTCTCACGCGCGGCCGCGAGCTCATGCACGGTACTGCAAGCTAGTCCGCCGCCCAGCGCCGCATCGATCGCGCCGATCCCAAAGCTGACGGAAGCGCTGCGTTCCTCGACCAGCCCGGTTGTCCTCTCCGCATCAGACAAACTTTGTCGCAACTCGGTGAGGAGGGGCCGGCAGGGCGAGATGACAAGGGATTCGTTGCGGGGAATGGGCATGGGATTAGCGTTTGTTCACTCTTTGTTCCTATAGATTCCCCTCCTTGGACCGAACGTCAAGCTGAATCGTAAAGCTTTGATTTTAGGCAATAATTCTGCCGCGGCGCGCTAGTGCGCAAGGACGCTGCGATTTATCTCGCGGATATTTCGGACACCCGTGAGCGCCATCGCCACATCCAGCTCCTTGGCCAGAACGTCGATGGCCTTGCCCACACCCTCCTGCCCATAGGCGCCAAGCCCGTACACAAAGGCGCGCCCGATCAAGCAGGAGCGAGCCCCGAGCGCGAGCGCACGCAACAGGTCCTTTCCCGTTCGGATCCCGCCATCGAACATCACTTCGATCTCGGAGCCGACCGCGTCGGCAATCCTCGGCAGCGCCGAGATTGAGGATGGTGCGCCATCGAGCTGCCGTCCCCCATGATTGGAAACGACAAGCGCCGTCGCGCCGGTCCGCGCGGCGACCTTGGCATCCTCGACGTCGAGGATGCCCTTGAGGATGAGCCTACCGGGCCAGAGGCTGCGCACCCACTCAACGTCTTTCCAGCTCAGCGCCGGGTCGAATTGGCTGTTGGTCCACTGCGCCAGCGAGGCCACGTCCTCCATTCCACGGACGTAGCCGGCGAGATTGCCGAATGTCTTGCGCTTGCCCTGCAGGATGGAAAGCGCCCACGCCGGCTTCGATGCAATATCGATGAGATTGGCGAGCGTGATGCGCGGCGGCACCGTCATGCCGTTGCGGATGTCGCAGTGACGCTGCCCGAGCACCTGCAGATCGACTGTGAGGATAAGGGCGCTGCATTTGGCTGCGGCTGCCCGTTCGATCAGCGAGCGAATAAAGCCGCGGTCTTTCATCACATAAAGCTGAAACCAGAACGGCTCGGCAACGGCCTCCGCTACATCCTCGATCGAGCAGATCGACATGGTCGAGAGCGTGAACGGGATGCCCGCCGCCTGCGCCGCGCGGCAGGCAAGAATCTCTCCGTCGCCACGTTGCATCCCGCACAGCCCGATGGGAGCAAGCGCAAGCGGGAGGCGAGCTGGTTCGCCGACGATGGTTGTAGCGAGGTCGCGCTGCGACACGTCCACCAGAATGCGCTGGCGCAGCTTGATGCGTTCGAAGTCTTCCCGATTGGAGCGCAACGTCTCCTGCGCATAGGAGCCCGCCTCTGCATAATCAAAGAACGCGCGCGGCACCTTGCGGCGAGCAACTTGCCGCAGATCCTCAATGCAGGTCATCGTGCTCAGCGGCATCATGCCGTCCTACTTTGACTTCGACCACGGGACATGCCCGGGCAGCCGGGCAGGGCCGCGGGGGATGATCGGAACGCAGGCTTGGTCCCGCGCGTTATCTTGGGCACTGCCTCCATTCAGGAGCACACCAACGATGGCCATTCCGAACCAGAGCGTGACCGAAAACGAGATAGAGGAAAAGAGGCGCCAGGAAGCCCGCGAGGAATTTCGCGAGGAGCAGCGGCGCAAAGCAGAAAGGTCGCTTGACCGGGGACTCGAAGACAGTTTTCCCGCCTCCGATCCGCCCAGCGTGACTCAGCCACCTGGCTCGGTGCACGACAAGAAACCGCGCCGCTAGCGTTTATCTAGCGCCCTCATAAAAACTGGAGCCGCTGGTCTAGGCCGGCGGATTCGTTTATCATTCCGGCCGAAATACCCCGCGCGTTAAGGTGTATCCTCTTGAATGAACGGCTCTTTTCATTGAAAAGAGCGGCGTGCACGGGGACAAGAGGAAGTGATGCGGAAGTATTTTGGCACCGACGGCATACGCGGCCGTGCGAACGGGGTGATTACGCCCGAGCTTGCGCTCAGGGTAGGGCAGGCGGCCGGGCTCATCTTCCGCCGCGGCGATCATCGTCATCGCGTCCTCATCGGCAAGGATACGCGGCTTTCCGGCTACATGATCGAGACCGCGCTGGTTGCCGGCTTCACGTCGGTCGGCATGGACGTCCTGCTCACCGGCCCTATTCCCACCCCCGCGGTCGGGATGCTCACGCGGTCGATGCGCGCGGACCTCGGCGTGATGATCTCGGCTTCTCACAATCCGTTCGCCGATAACGGTATCAAGCTGTTCGGCCCTGACGGTTTCAAGCTTTCAGACGAGGTGGAGCTCAAGATCGAAGGCTTGATCGATTCCGAGGTCACCAAAAAGCTTGCCAAGAGCGCCGACCTTGGACGTGCCAAGCGCATTGACGGCGTGCAGGATCGTTACATCGAATTCGCCAAGCGCACCTTGCCGAGGAATCTCTCGCTCGAGGGTCTGCGCATCGTGGTCGATTGCGCCAACGGCGCGGGGTATCGCGTGGCGCCTGAGGCGTTGCGCGAGCTCGATGCGGAGGTTATCGCAATCGGCGTCGAGCCTGATGGTTTCAACATCAACCGGGAGTGCGGGTCCACCGAACCGGCGGCCCTTTGCCAGAAGGTCAAGGAGATGCGCGCCGATATCGGGATCGCGCTCGATGGCGACGCGGACCGCGTCCTCATTGCGGACGAGCGCGGACGCGTGGTCGAGGGGGATCAACTGCTCGCGGTGATCGCGCAAGGCTGGAAAGAGGAGGGACGCCTGGCTGTGAACGGAATCGTCGCAACCGTGATGTCCAATCTCGGTCTCGAGCGTTATCTGGAAAAGCTCGAAATCTCGCTGGCGCGCACCCCGGTCGGCGATCGCTACGTGCTCGATCACATGCGCAGCCACGGTTATAATGTGGGCGGCGAATCCTCCGGCCACATCATCCTGTCGGACTACACGACGACCGGCGATGGCCTGCTGGCTGCGCTTCAGGTCCTGGCGGTGGTGAAGAAGCAGGATGAGGCGGTATCGCAGGTGTGTCACCGCTTCGATCCGCTGCCGCAGGTGCTCAAGAACGTGCGCTACAGAAGCGGCAAGCCGCTCGAAAATCCAGCGGTGAAATCCGCCATCGAGCATGCCGAAGCCAGGCTCAATACGCACGGTCGGCTGATTATCCGGCCTTCCGGCACAGAACCGGTGATTCGCGTCATGGGCGAGGGCGAGGACAAGGTCCTGGTCGAGGAGGTCGTCGAAGGCATCGTCGATGCGCTCTCGAACGCGGCGGCGTGAGGGCATGCCGG
>DASXIG010000575.1:0-2822 GCA_036498105.1 Xanthobacteraceae bacterium
TTCGTCATGCGAAATAGGCTTGGCGGATTTCCTCGCTGCTGGTGGCATCGCGGGTGGAGCCGCGCCAGACGACGCGACCGGCCGCAAGCACGATACAGGTTTCCGCGAGCGCAGCTGCGATTTCCAGGTTCTGCTCGACCAGCAGGATCGCGACTCCGCGCGCGCGTATACGCTTCACCGCCTCGACGAAGGCGCGCACAATCCCGACCGCAAGGCCGGAAGAGGGCTCGTCGAGAAGCATGACCTTGGGATTGGTGACAAGGGCGCGTCCGATCGCGAGCATCTGCTGCTCGCCGCCCGAGAGCGATCCGGCAAGCTGATGCCGCCGCTCCGCCAGGCGGGGGAAGAGATCGTACACCGTGTCGAATGGAATGGCAGGACGGCCGTGCGCGGCGTGGCTTCCTGCCAGCAACGTTTCATGCACGGAAAAATTCGGGAACAGCTCGCGCAGCTGCGGAACCAGCGCCATCCCGCGGCGAACCACTTTGCTGGCATCGAGATGCGTGACGTCGGCACCGTCGAATATCACTCTGCCGGCAGTTTTGGGGATCAAGCCGGTGATGGCTTCGACGCTGGCGGTCTTCCCAGCCCCGTTCGGCCCCAGGAGAGCCAGGCAGCCGCGCTCGGGCAAGGTGAGATCCAAGCCATCGACGCGGATCATCGCCCCGCTGGCAACCTGCAGGCCGGAGACTTCCAGCATCACGCAGCCGCCTCCTGCTCTCCGAAATAGGCCTGGCGCACGCGCGGATCGGCAACGATGGCCGCGGCATCGCCCTCGGCGAGGATGCGTCCCTCGCTCATGACGGAGATGCGCTTGCAGAGCGATGAGAGAAAACCGATGTTGTGCTCGATCACCACCATCGCGATGCCGAGTTCGCCATTGATCGCGAGCAGGAGCTCGCGCAGCCTGTGCGCCTCCTCGGCCGAGACGCCGGAAACCGGCTCGTCGAGCAGAATAACGCGCGGTCTCGACACGATTGCGCGCGCGATTTCCAGCCGCCGCTGATCGCCCAGCGGCAACGTTCCGGCGATGTCATCGCTGCGCGCGCCGAGACCGACCGCGTCGAGCGCGGCGCCCGCCGCGCGGCGCTCGGTACGACTGCCGGCATTCTCGCTCGCCGTTCCGGCGCTGCGCAGCATCCCCTGCAGGACCGTGTTGCGCCCAAGCCCGATGATCACGTTATCGATGCAGGACAGGCGTTCAAAGACGGCCGCATGTTGAAACGTGCGTGTCATACCGAGCCCGATGCGCCGCTCGATGTGCACCTTGTCGAGCAGTGCGCCCGACATGCGCACGTGCCCGCGATCGGCCGCAACGAAACCGGACACGATGTTGAACAGCGTCGTCTTGCCCGCGCCGTTTGGTCCCATGAGGCCGTGCAGGGAGCGGGCGGCGACGCTGAGCGAAACGTCATCGACCGCTCGCAGCGCCCCGTACGACTTGGATGCGCCCTCGACTGAAAGGATGGGGGTTTCGTTGGATTGCTCCGGCGCCGCCGCCGCGAAGCTTTCGGTGGCCACGAACAGCTCGGCGAGGCGTGTTCGCTCGATCTCGCGCGCCGCAAACAACGCGCCCGGTTTGAGACGGCTGCCGCGCCTTCCTCCTTTCCAGAATGCGGAGGCGAGCCCGTCCGGGAAGAACGTCAGCGTGGCAACGACCAGGACGCAGAAAATCAGCTCGATGTAGTCCGCGAGCGGTCGCAGCAGCTCTGGGATGGCGCGCAGGATCCCGCCGCCGGCGAGTCCGCCCCAGATCGATCCCATGCCGCCGATGATCGGATAGGCGAGAGTGAAGATGGAAGTCAGAATTCCATAGCTGTCCGGATCGATGATGCGGTAGCGCGGGGCCGATACCGCGCCGGCAAACGCGATCAGCGCCGAGCTGAAGGTAAAGGCTGCAATCAGATGATGACGCACGTCGATGCCGAACGCACGCGCGGCGTTCTCATTCGTGGCGAGTGCGCGCAGGTTCTTGCCGAAGGGTCCTGTCAGGAGAACAGTCATGGGCAGTACGGCAAGCGCATAGAGCGCTCCGCTGAACAGCAAAAAACTTGCGTCGTTCTCGAATGATAGGCCCAGGATGACCGGCGGCGGCACGTGTATTCCTTCCGCCCCTCCGGTCAACGTCTTGCTTTCCCGCAGCACAATAATCACGACCGCCTGGAACACGAGCGTGATCATCGCGAGATTGTGGCTGCGAAACCGCACCCCGGGAATGGCCAGCATCAACCCCGCGCATGCGCCCAGTACGGTGGCAAACGCCAGCGCCGCCAGAAACGGAACGTTTGCATGCACGATCGGAATGGTAGCCCCGTACGCGCCGACGGCCAGCATGGCGCCCGTGGCGATGGTGATACAGCGCGCGTAGCCGACGAGCATGGCGAGCGCGCTGCCGATGACGGAGGCGGTGATGGAGATCGCGAAAACGTATTGCCAGTAGGTATCGAAGAGAAGACCGAGCACTGCGGCCGCAAGCAACAGCATGCTCGGTGCCAGAGCTCCGGCAAGCGCGCGCCACACTCCTTTAGACATCGCGGATTTTGGCCTCGGGGAAGAGACCCTCGGGTCGCCATAATAAGACGAGGAACAGCAACAGGAAGCTCACGGCGTTCTTCATCGCGCTCGAGACGTAGCCGGCGGCGAGCGTCTCGGCGACGCCGAGAATGAGCCCTCCGAACAGCGCGCCGCTCAGCGAGTCAATCCCGCCGATAACAGCCGCGACAAAGCCCGCGGTGATCATGGAGATTGCGAGCTCGGGCGAGATGCCTTTGCTCGGCGCTGCAAAGACGCCGGCAAGCCCGGCCAGCGCGCCGCCAAGGAAC
>DASXIG010000576.1:0-1680 GCA_036498105.1 Xanthobacteraceae bacterium
CGCGCATTCGCTTGGCCACCGGTTTCCTCCCGAGCACGAAGCCCGAGCCGCTTCGACGGGTCGCGCAATAATGCGTGAACCCGAGGAAGTCGAACGACTCCGGCTTGCCTAGACCCCGAGCATGTCGATTCGCGATTGCGGATCGGCCAAACTCGATAAGCCGCGTCTTGTCGGGATGAAGGGTGAGTCCGAAGCGTGCGAGCCTTGCCTTGAGGTCAGCAAGGAACCGCTCTGCCTCGTGCTGATGCTCAAAGCCGACGATGGTGTCGTCCGCATAGCGCACGACAATAACGTCGCCCGTGGCGCATCGCTGCCGCCACTGGTGGGCCCATAAATCGTAGACGTAGTGGAGATAGACATTGGCCAAGAGCGGGCTGATGACCGCACCCTGTGGCGTCCCCTCCTCCGTCACGATCAGGTGCCCGCCTTCGAGCACACCTGCTGTCAGCCACTTGGCGATCAACCGGATGATTCGTCGATCGCCAATCCGATGTTCGATGAAGCGGATCAGCCAGGATTGGCTGACCTTGTCGAAAAAGGATTGGACGTCGCAATCAAGCACCCAGTTGATGCGCCGCCTCCCGATCCCGAACGCGAGTGCATCCAGCGCTTGGTGCTGACTGCGCTTCGGTCGGAACCCATAGCTGAACCCCAGGAACTCCGCCTCGTAGATCGGCGTCAAGATCGCAACCACCGCCGCCTGGACGATCTTATCTTCCAGTGCAGCGATGCCGAGCGGCCGCTGTCTGCCATCTGCCTTTGGAATATAAGTTCGGCGCGATGGCAGCGCTCGATACGCTCCCGTTTGGACGCGAGAGCGGAGGTCCGAGAGGTTCTCCTCAAGGCCTTCCACATACTCGGTCCAGGTCATCTCGTCGACGCCCGGCGCGGCGGACTTCTTCAGACTAAAGAAGCTTGCCCGCAGAACATCGATGGTGAGGTGATGCAGGAGCGCCGTCAGCTTGTCCTGTCTATTCCTGTTGACGGCTTCTCGTATGCGGACCTGCGCCTGTGACACAGCTTGCCGGCTCTGCGTCCGGACCGTGCTTTGCAGTTCCGCATTCTCCTTGGCCCCGCCCCTTCGCTCCACAAGCTCCGCCGCGACCGTGGCCGCCTTGTTCGCTCGCTTCTCTGCTACTTCGGGCAGGTCCGACTTCTCCCTCGCCCTCATCGTCGGCTACGGCCTCCGGCCTTCCCGACGCGGTCCCGGCCACGACTGGTGGGGACAGCGATGGAGATCTCCCGGTTCCCGGGCAAAAGGCTTCTGCGCATGCCAGGGTCTGCGACGACGCGGGGCTGGCTCGTGTCTTGCGATAACGACACTGACCATCTTGCCTTCTGTTGGACGGAAAACATCAGCGCCCCGAACTTGTCTTACGCCGCTCAATACCTAGCCTACGCGCTCCCCTATCAACGCTTCGCTTGCGGCCTCACGACCACACGCGCATGACTCGGGGCCGGTGTAGCTCGCTACGCCTTCACCGTGACGGACTCGCACCGTCTACCTTCCGCCGGTCTCCCGGCGCACCCGTCCACAGCATCAATCACGTCGCGGTCGCTTGAAGCCGCACGTCCATGCGCTTCCGCAGTGCCCCAGAAATCGGACATAAATTTGAGCCGTTGGTTACGACGCGATGTGCCATCAAGAACGGCCTCACTTCGGCGGCGACGCGGTCTCCC
>DASXIG010000577.1:0-4213 GCA_036498105.1 Xanthobacteraceae bacterium
TTCATGGAGCGGCCGGATGCGGTGGCACGGCGTTACCCCCCCAGTGACGGGAGCCTCGCAGCGCATTACGCCCGCGCCATTTCCGCCATGCGCTTCGCGGAAGCACGGGTTGGATTGGCGCAAGTGGATGGTCTTATTCAGGCGCAGCCGCAGAACCCCTATTTTCACGAGCTCAAGGGCCAGATGCTGCTCGAAGGCGGCAAGCCCGCCGAGGCGATTGCGCCGTTGCGCCAGGCCGTACAGCTCGCGCCCAATCCAGTCCTTATTCAGATCATGCTGGGACAGGCACTTGTGGCCTCGCATGATCGAGCACACCTGGACGAGGCGATATCGATCCTGCAAGCGGCCGTGGCGCGCGAATCGGAATCCTCCGATGCGTACACCCAGCTTGCGATGGCTTATGGACAGAAGAACGATCTTGCGCACGCGGATCTCGCCTCGGCGCAGGCCGCCTTCATGCGCGGCGACGCGAAAACCGCGCGTGAGATCGCGGCGCGCGCAAAGACGCGTTTTCCCGTCGGATCGCCGGGATGGGTGAAGGCCGACGACATCGCCACCTACAAGCCGCCGCAGCGTGCTTTGCTGAATCAATAACCGAGGGACAAATGAACATGAAATCTCATCTTCGTGCCTGCGCCGCCGGACTGTTCGCCGTGCTTGTGGCACTTGCTCCCTTCGGGTCAGTGCAGGCGCAGTCCTTTACCGCCGACCAGCGCAGCGAGATCGAGCGGATCGTCAAGGACTACCTGATGACCCATCCCGAGCTGCTACAGGAGGTGATGGCGGAGCTCGAGAAGAATCAGTCGATGGCCGAGGCCGAAAAACACAAGGCGGCGGTCAAGGAGAACAGTTCCGCGATCTTCAGCTCTCCCCGCCAGGTCACGGTCGGCAATCCGCAGGGCGACGTCACGCTGGTGGAGTTTTTCGACTACAATTGCGGCTACTGCAAGCGCGCGATGAGCGACATGCTCGATCTGATCAAGACGGACGGTAAGCTCAAGTTCGTGCTGAAGGAGTTCCCGGTGCTTGGAGACGGCTCGGTTCAGGCGGCGCACGTTGCGGCCGCGGTGCGCATGCAGGACAAGAGCGGCGGAAAGAAATATCTTGAATTCCATCAGAAGCTGTTGGGCGGCCGCGGCCAGGTCGACCAGGCACGCGCGCTCGCGGTCGCCAAGGAAGTCGGCTTCGACCTGGCCCGCATCGAAAAGGACATGTCGAGCCCGGAGGTCAAAGCTCAGCTCGAGGAAAGCTTCAAGCTCGCCGACGCGCTCGGCCTCAATGGCACCCCCAGCTACGTTGTCGGCGGCGAGGTGGTGGTCGGCGCCGTCGGTCTCGAAACACTGAGAGAGAAGATCAACACCGCGCGCTGCGGCAAGGCGGCGTGCTGAACGCCGCAGCAACCCCAGCAGCGGTGCAGCAATGCTGGCCGGCCAACCGTAGCCTCCTTTAGGCTCGCGCCGGCGACGGTGGCGTGTGCGCCTCGACTTTCCCTTTGTGCGTGAGATCCATATAAACCCGGAGGACCGCCGGCCGCGGGTCCCCGGACCATTCCATGGCGAAGACCGCATACGTTCTCAACGGACCAAACCTCAATCTCCTGGGCACGCGCGAGCCCCAGTTCTACGGGCAAACAAAGCTCGCGGATGTGGAGACGCTTTGCCGGCAAGCGGCCAAACAACACGGGTTCGACGTCGAATTCCGGCAGTCAAACCACGAAGGGGACATGATTGATTGGGTGCATGAAGCAGCAGCAAACAGGGCAGCTGGCATCATCATCAACGCCGGCGCTTATACCCACACTTCAATTGCGCTGCGCGACGCCATCGCGGCCGTGAACCTGCCGGTCGTCGAGGTACATATCAGCAATGTCTTCGCACGCGAGGGTTTCCGCCACCGATCCCACATCGCCGCGGTCGCCAATGCCAGCCTCTGCGGTTTCGGCGTAACCGGCTACGCGCTTGCCATCGCGGGACTATCGGCGCTGGTGGCCGGGCGGGCACCGGGGCCGAGCCCATGAGCAGCGACCGCAGGAGAAGAACGGCGCCCGAGCAAAAGTCCGCAGTCGACCAGGATCTCATCCGCGAGCTCGCCCGCTTGCTGGATGAGACCGGCCTCACCGAGATCGAGTTCGAGCGCGACGGGCACCGGGTGCGTGTCGCCCGGCACGTGCAGGGCACCTTCGCGGTGGCGCGCAGCGCGCTGGCTGGCACGGTCGAGGCTCCGGCCCTCGGTGCAACGGAAGCGGTATCCCTCGATCCCGCCAAGCACCCGGGCGTCGTCACCTCTCCCATGGTGGGCACGGCGTATCTTGCACCCGAACCCGGCTCCCGGCCTTTCGTCGAGGTCGGCACCCGCGTCCGCGTGGGCGATACGCTCCTGATCGTCGAGGCCATGAAAACCATGAATCAGATTCCGACTCCGCGTGCCGGGACCGTGATCCAGATTTTGATCGAGGATGGTCAACCGGTGGAGTTCGGCGAGCCGCTGATGATCATCGAATAGCGGGCCGCGCGCAGCAAAATGTTCGACAAGATCCTGATCGCAAACCGCGGGGAGATAGCGCTTCGCGTGCTGCGCGCCTGCAAGGAGCTTGGCATAGCGGCGGTCGCCGTGCACTCGACCGCCGACGAGGACGCGATGCATGTGCGGCTTGCCGACGAGAGCGTCTGCATCGGCCCGCCGCCGGCCCGGGAGAGCTATCTCAACATTCCTTCCCTGCTCGCGGCGTGCGAGATCACCGGGGCAGATGCCGTCCACCCCGGCTACGGGTTTTTGTCCGAGAACCCGCGCTTTGCCGAGATCCTGCAAGAGCACAACATTCATTTCATTGGACCGAAGCCGGCGCATATCCGGCTGATGGGCAACAAGATCGAAGCCAAGCACACCGCGCGGCGGTTTGGCATTCCGGTAGTACCGGGATCGGACGGGCCGGTTTCGTCCGAGCATGAAGCAATGTCGGTCGCGCAGTCGGTCGGCTTTCCCGTGCTGATAAAGGCAGCGGGTGGCGGGGGCGGCCGTGGCATGAAGGTCGCGCACAACCCGGAGGAGCTCGCGCGGAGCATCGCGATTGCGCGCGCCGAGTCGAAGGCGGCTTTTGGCGAGGATACCGTCTATATCGAAAAGTACCTTGCGCGCCCGCGCCACGTCGAGATCCAGGTGCTTGGGGACGGGCAAGGACGCGCGATCCATCTCGGCGAGCGGGACTGCTCTTTGCAGCGCCGTTACCAGAAAGTCTGGGAAGAGGGTCCCTCACCTGCCCTCAACGACGCAGCGCGGTGCTCGATCGGTGAAACCGTGGCAAAGGCGATGCGCGAGCTCGAATATCTGGGCGTGGGGACCGTCGAATTCCTGTACGAGGACGGGAATTTCTATTTCATCGAGATGAACACGCGCATACAGGTCGAGCATCCCGTCACCGAGATGATCACCGATATCGATCTCGTGCTCGAGCAAATCCGGGTGGCCGCCGGCGGCGATCTCGAGCTAGCGCAAGACGACGTGAAGTTCCATGGACACGCCATCGAGTGCCGCATCAACGCGGAGAATCCGGTCTCGTTCCGCGCATCGCCGGGCAAGATCGTGCATTACCACCCTCCCGGCGGACTTGGCGTGCGCGTGGATTCGGCGGTGTATCACGGCTATTCCATTCCGCCGTTCTACGATTCGCTGGTCGGCAAGCTGATCCTGCACGGCAAGACGCGAGGCGAATGCCTGATGCGGCTCAAGCGTGCACTCGATGAATTCGTCATTGACGGCATTGAGACCAATCTGCCGCTCTTTCGCGCGCTGGTGCGGGAGACCGACATCATCGATGGCGACTATCACATCCACTGGCTTGAGGACTTCCTCGCCCGCGGAGGCCTGACCTAGCACTCTCCCGTCTGCCTCGCAGTTTGATCGCCCCTGCTTGCTTCGTAGGGGCGACGCATGCGTCGCCCTGGTTGGGCAGGGGTGTATGTTGAAAGAGGGCGAGGCATGCCTCGCCCCTACGGAAACCTGGATGTGGTCCGGGATGAACGGATCGTGAGGTGCGATAGCGTCCGACAATCATCCGTGCTCCACACCAGCACTCCAGCCTGTAAATCCTGTAAAGGAGGCGCGCAAAACATCCAAAGACCTCCAAAAAAGCCCACAAAACCTGCACTTCTGCCACAAGAAACAGGAGCGGGAACAGGAAAGAAAACAGGGCGGACAACAGAAAAAACAGGCGCCG
>DASXIG010000578.1:0-11450 GCA_036498105.1 Xanthobacteraceae bacterium
GTGCGTGCGTTCATTGCCGAGAACGGCGTTGCCGCCCGCGGTGTGGCGACCGGCAGCCCGGCGGCGACCCTGGTTGCAGTCATGACCGGACAGGTCGACGTCGGCTGGGCCTCGCCTCCGTTCGGTTTCAAGGAGATGGACGAGGGAAAGATCCGCATCATCGCTCGCGGCAATGACCTTGCCAGCATCCGGGGCCAGACCATCCGCGTGACCCTCGCCCACGTCAATGCGCTGAACAGCAAGGGGGAGGAGTTGCAGCGCTACATGGATCGCCGCGCCCGCGCCATCGCCATGATGTATGACGATCCGCAGCCTCTGCGGCACTTTGCCGAGACCAACAAGATGTCAGAGGCCATGGCCAGCCGGCTGCGCGAGTTCTATCCCAGATCGATGCTGCAGACGGACGAGATTGCAGGCCTGGACCAGTTGGTGCAAGAAGCGGTGGAGCTGAAATATCTGCCGCGCCCGCTCACGAGCGATCAGCTCGCCGAGGTGATCCGGCTGATCAAGCCCCGGCGGTGATGCATTGGACGCGAGAAGGTTGAGACACGATCATGAATGTGCCGCATAAAACCGACAGCATCGTGCCCGACTTTCTCGCTGGAATGGGAGAGGACCTCAAGCGCGGTCTCGTGCCGGTGCGCCTCTTCAACAATCGGGACATCCACGAGCTCGAGCTGCGCCGCATCTTCGCCCGATCCTGGGTTTTCATCGCGCATGAGACTGAGCTTCCCAACCCCGGGGATTTCGTCACACGGCCGATCGGCGAGGATCCGTTCATCTGCGTGCGCGGCGACGACGGTGCCGTCCACGTCCTGCTCAACAGCTGCCGCCATCGCGGCGCGCAGATTTGTCGTGCCGAGATGGGAAATACCCGCGCCTTCACCTGCCCGTTCCACGGCTGGAGCTACAAGATCAACGGCGAGTTGGCAGGGGTCCCGGCGCGGCGACAGGGCTATCGCGAGCTCGAGCTGAGCGAGTGGGGGCTGTTCTCGGCTCCCCACGTCGCGAGCTACGCCGGATTGATCTTTGCCAATTTGGACCCCGACGCCGTTCCCTTCGAGCAATATGTGGGTCGCTACAGGTGGTATCTCGACATTCAATTCGCGCTCTCTCCGGGAGGCATGGAGGTGATCGGCGAGCCGCACCGCTGGCTGGTGGACGCCAACTGGAAACAGGGGGCGGAAAACTTCTGCGGCGACAGCTCGCATACCCAGATGACGCATCGCTCGGCTTTGGAGGTGGGCATCATAGCCGCGGCAGCGGCGGGCGCCCCCAGCAAGGAGCACGGTCTGCATGTCCATGACTGCGACGGATACGCCATCAGCATCAGGCAGAATCCGGGAGAGACCCTGTTCTGGAACTACCCCGAGGAGGTCACGCGCCATTTCGATCCGACGCGGCTCAGCCCGGCGCAGTTCGCGCTCGCCAAACGGTCGCTCGTGCACAACGGAACGCTGTTCCCGAATTTTTCCTTCCTGCACCTCGGCATCACCGATAATGCCGAGCGGCCGCCGGCGGGTTTCCTGACAATACGGACCTGGCAGCCGAAGGGGCCGGGTCGCATGGAAATCTGGAACTGGATTCTGACACCGAAGGAAGCGCCGGACGACTACAAGCGGCGCGCCTATCAGGTCGGGATGAGCAGCTTCAGTCCGTCGGGGAGCTTCGAGCAGGACGACGTGACGGTCTGGCCGGGCACTGCCCGCTCCGCGTCCACGGTGTTTGCCGAGCTCAATAATGTGAAGCTCAATTATCAGATGGGGCTGGGGTCGATGTCCGACATCGCGCCGCTGCGGGATTGGGAGGGACCGGGCACCGCTGTTCCATCAAATGCCGGCGAAAGCGGCCTGCGAACGTTCTACAAGACATGGCTCGAGCGCATGACCATCTCCAATCCGATCCGGTCTGATGCGCGATGAATGCCCCGTTCGATGCCGGCACGGAGGCGGAGGCGACAAGGTTTCTCAACCGAGAAGCCGAGCTTCTCGACAACCGCGAGTTCCACCGCTGGCTGGAGATGGTCAGTGCCAATATCCGCTATCGTGTTCCGGTGCGCACCACCCGCCAGAACAAGGAGGGCCGCGGCTTCAGCGAGAAGGCCTTCTTTCTCGACGAGGATCACGGCACGCTCAAGACGCGCGTCCTGCGGCTCGATTCGGAATTTGCCTGGTCCGAAAACCCAGCGACCCGCACGCGGCGAATTATCGGCAATATCCGCGTCCGCTCGGCCACTGCGGACACCGTCGCGCTTGCCAGCAACCTCGCGATCTTCTGTTATCGCGGAGACGCCGCCGCGCCGATCATCCTCACCGCCGAGCGGCAGGATATCCTGGGTCGAGAGAACAGCGCCTGGAAGCTCGCCGACCGACTGGTGCTGCTCGATACGACGGTGCTGGGGATGGAATCGCTCTCGATCTTTCTCTAGCGCTGGTACGTCATATGCTCCGTGCTTTGAGCCGCCACCCCGAGGTGCTCGATGCGCCCATCATCCATCGAAGCCCGCGCGCTCAGTGTAGCGCGCTCGCGATTGTGATTTCGGCGCGCGGGCACCGCAGGATGACGGCCCAGGTGTAGGAGCCGAAGGTGCCGAACCTGCAACTGAGCTACGCGGGTCACCTCTCCGATCGCGTGCAGGATATGTACTATGGGGTTGTGCGGCCCGAGGGCATCGACCTCCATTTCATCGCGCTGCCTCCAGTCGAGGCCTTCAATCGCATGCTGCGCAACGAATTCCACTGTGGAGAGATGTCCTTCTCCACCTACGTCATCAGGCTCGCGCGCGGCGATCTCCCGTTCGTCGCGATCCCGGTCTTTCCCGCGCGCACCTTCCGTCACGGCGCCATCTATGTGAACACCAGGGCGGGCATTGCCGGACCGCGCGATCTCATCGGCCGCCGCGTCGGCGTGCCTGAATATCAGATGACGGCGGCGGTCTGGGTGCGGGGCCTTCTGCGGCATGAATACGACGTGCGGCCCGAGGACCTGCACTGGATCACCGGCGGGTTGGCGATGCCGGGCCGCAAACCGCTGGTCGATGTTGCGGTGCCGGGTATCCGGGTCGAGTACGTCGAGGACAGCACCCTTTTCGACATGCTGCTCTCCGGCGGGATCGACGCGCTGATCGCCCCGCAGGTCCCGCCTGCGATTCGCGAGGGGCGGCGCGAGGTCGGGTATCTGTTTCCCAATTTCCCGGAGGTCGAGCGCGCCTATTTCCGCAAGACCGGGATATTTCCGATCATGCACGTAGTCGTGATGCAAAAAGATGTGTATGCGCAGCAGCCTTGGATTGCGGCCAGCCTGACCCGCGCGTTCGAGATCGCCAAGGACAACTGCTTCAGTCGTCTCGATGCGCAAGAGCCGCTCCCGGTGTCGATTCCGTGGTCGCACTGCCTCGCCGACGACGTGCGCGGTCTCATGGGACGCGACTTCTGGCCCTACGGCGTGGAAAAGAATCGCAAGACCATAGAGGCGCTGTGCAGCTATGCTTTCGAGCAGGGGCTCGTGCCACGGCCGGTCTCCGCAGACGAGCTGTTCGCAAGCCACGCGATTGCGCTCGACCGCAACAAGCTCTGAAAGGAGGCTCGCGCGCCCCATGTCCAACGCGCCCGCCTCCACCGCGTCCCTTCTGCGGCTCGGCCTGATCGGCCTCGGCGGCGCCACCAGGCAGATGCTGCCGAGCCTCGTACGTCACCCGGATGTTTGTCTCGCAGGCGCCGCCGACCCGCGGAAGGAGGCGCGCGAGCGATTTGCCGACGACTGTGACGCGCGCGGCTACGCGAGCGCGGAGGCCTTATGCGACAACCGCGATATCGATGCGGTGTACATCGCCACGCCGCATCAGTTTCACTGCGAGCACGCCGTCCTGGCGGCCAAAGCCGGAAAGCACATGATCGTCGAGAAGCCGATGGCCCTGTCGCTCGACGAGTGCGACAGGATGATCGCCGCCGCCGAGGAGGCCGGCGTGCATATCGTGGTCGGCCATACCCACAGCTTCGATCTGCCGATTCAGAGAATGCGCGAGATCATTGCCTCCGGCGAGCTTGGCCGGCTTGCCATGATCAACACGTGGAACTACACGAATTTTCTCTACCGGCCGCGCCGGCCCGAGGAGCTGCGCACTGAGCTTGGCGGCGGCATCATCTACAACCAGATCCCACACCAGGTCGACATGGTACGGCTGCTCGGCGGCGGCCTCGTGCGCAGCGTGCGCGCAATGGCCTGGGTGCTCGATCCGCAACGGCCAACCGAAGGCAGTCACCTGAGCTTCCTGCAATTCGCAGACGGCGCCGCCGCGTCGATGGTGTTCAGCGGATATGATTATTTCGACAGCGACGAGTTCCACTTCTGGGTCGGCGAGTTGGGCGAGGATAAGCCCGCCGCCCGGCACGGAGCCGCCCGGGCAGCCTTGCGGAAAAGCGGCGGCGCAGTGGGGGAGGCCGCCGCGAAATCTGCCGCTGCGTACGGCCGCCCCACCTCGCCCGACTGGATCCATGCGGCGCCCGTCCATCACCCGCATTTCGGGATTACGATCGCGAGCTGCGCGCTCGGTGACCTGCGGGCCGCTGCCGACGGAGTCATCATTTACGGCCACGACGGGCGCACCGAGGTGCCCGTGGCCCCGAGCCGGGCATTTCCCGACAAGATGCGGGTGATCGATGAGCTCCATGACGCGATCTTTCGAGGCATGCCGCCCTTGCATGACGGCCGCTGGGGCAAGGCCACGGTGGAGGTCAGCTTGGCCGTCCTGGAGTCCGCTCGTGAGCGCCGCGAGATCCAGTTGTCTCATCAGGTGCCAGTGCGGGATGCAGGAGGGCGGTAGGAGCGGCGCCCGTCACAGCCGGTCTTGGTCCCATGCGCGCGAAGTATGGAGACAAGCCCGCGCATGACAATGTAAATCAGCCGATGTTCGATGGAGTACCGGCCATGATCAGTCGACTCGGTCGTCTCAGCGTCGCTTTTATCGTCTTGCTGTGCGCGGCCGCTGCACCAGGCGCTCCCGCGCGTGCGCTGGAAGATATCGAGATGGGCACAATCGGCGGTCCGTCCGCGGTGCTCTGGCCGATCTACATCGCCATCAGCCAGGGCATGTTCGCCGCTGAAAATCTGAATATCAAGCTCACCTTCGTCCCCTCGAGCGCGGGCGTTCAGCAACAGCTCGCAGCCGGAGCGCTGGAGCTCTCCGATGCCGGACTCAACGATCAGGTGCGGGCGATCTTCGAAGGCGCGCCGATTGCGCTCGTGCGCCTTGAGGGTCAGGCGCCGCCTTATGCGTTGCTGAGCCAGCCTGCGATCAAGAGCATCGCGGAGCTGCGCGGCAAGACGCTCATGGTCGGCGGCGAGAAAGACATTACGCGGGTGTACATCGCCCGCATGCTCGGCCACGCCGGGATAAAGCCCGGCGACTACGATCTCCTCTATTCGGGTGCGACCATTGCGCGGTTTGCCGCCCTGCAATCGGGCGCGGTTGCGGCGGCCATACTCTACCCGCCCTTCAACTTCCGCGCAGAGTCGGCGGGCTACACCAATCTCGGGCTCGTCGTGGATTACCTCAAGGACCTCCCGTTCTCGGGCTTCTCGGTCAATACGGCATGGGCGGCCCAGAAGAAGGATCGCGTGCAGAAATTTCTTGCCGCCTACACCAGGGCGGTTGCCTGGTTCAACGACGACAGCAATCGCGCCGAGGCGATCCGGATGATGGTCGAGGTTACCAGACAACCCGTCGAGGATACCGAGAAATCCTACGACCTGTTCCGCAAGATCGATTTCTTCGAGCGCAAAGGCGCGGTCTCAAAGAAGAAGGTTGCCGAGATCGTCGAGATCCTCAGAAGCGACATGCGTGAGCGACCGCTCGACATCAATCGGCTTTTCCTGCCGGATGTGACCCAGGTCACCGAGTAGCATGGCTACTTGGGCGTCCCGGGGTTGACAAACAACCCGACGATACCCGCCACGCCTTTGGCACGGGAGACAGCCGGAGCAGGCGGCGCGATCCTTGCGATCAATTCATCCTTGGTCAGATCCGGCGGTAATTCCTTGGAATCAAGGTCGGTAGCGATGAGAACGAAGGTGTAATGGTGCGGCATGACGTTGGGAGGGGTGCAAGGGCCGCCGAAGAAACCCGTACCGAATATATTCTTGCCGGCGACATATTTATCCGAAAGCTTGCTCACCTCGCCCTCGGCAAAGCCGGTCAATGAGGCGGCAATGCCATAGGCGACCCAATGAGTGACGCCGGCGCCGCCCCGACCCTCGGGATCGGTCATGAGGATGGCGAAGCTTTTGGTACCCTCCGGCACGCTGTTCCACGACAATTGCGGCGACACATTATCGCCGATGCAGTTCGGATTCGAAGGCAGGATCTCCTTGGAGCCGGCAACCTTCTTCGGCATCATTTTGCCGTCCTCAAACGTGCTCGACTTCAGCGCGAAGATCTCGGCCGCATTCGCGCTTGCTCCGACAAAATTCAACGCCAACGTGACGGCGGCGCTTAGATGATATCGCTTCACATGCATCGATAAATACTCCCTGCATCTGTAATCGAGACCGGAAACCGCTTGGACGCCTTTCCCGGGCATGAACCAAGAAGGCTCGAGATGGTGGGTTCAGGCAGTCCGGCTGGCAGCCAGCTCCCAGGGGCGATCCTTGAAGTTGAAATTGCCCGCGTAGGCGTTGCACATGCGCGCCCAGCGTTGGCCGCATTCGCGGGCGGAAGCGGCGTATTCCTCCGGGAAGTCCTGGTAGGGCGGCCGCACCGGACCGCAACTGCCGTAACCCGAAGCGTTGATCCGGGTTTTCTCCATCTGAATGTTGTATTGGGCGAACAGCTCCGGATTTTCGACCATGGACAGGATCGGCTCGTTCGCCCAGGCAATCGCCGCGACCATCGTATTGATCGCCTCCTGGTTTTTCGATGCGATCGCCTTCATCAGCGCCACCGCCGGGGTCGGGTTCATGCCCGATGCAGTTGCCCAGCAGGCCGTCGTGGTGCTGGGCGATACCGCATAGAACTCGTGCACCACCATTTCATTCGGCACGAAATTGATGCGTCCACCGGTGGCGACAATCAGCTCCTTGAGGCCCTTGGCGCGGGAGTATTTGGCCGATGTCACGGTCGGGGCCGCCTTGGCAACGACCGCCCAGAACTCCGGCGGGAAGGAGAAGCGGAAGGCGCGGGCATTCGCATAAGCCATGATCGCGAGGTCGGGGAACATCTCCGACACGGCAGCGTAGAAATCGACAGCCATCCTGGTGGTCACCGGCTGCCACATGGGCAGGCCAAGGAGCGTCCCGTCAGCCCCCTGTTCGCGGACGAATTTCAGTCGGCGGGCGATTTCGTGGCCGCCCAGGGCTGTGGCTCCCACGAAGGTCGGAATGCGGCGGCTGACGGTCTCGAGCACACAGGCAACGTAGGCACGGTAGTCCGGGTCGGAGAGTGTCGCACACTCGCCGGTCGTTCCGAGCACGATCAGTCCGGTCGATCCGTCGCGGATCAAATTGTTGATCAGCTTCTCGGTCTCGGCGAGGTCGACGGTATCGGTTGCATCGAGCCGGCCGGCATTCGGCTTCGCCGGCGTTGCGATGATCGCATACATCCCGCGGATGTCTTTGGCGCTGAGCATGGTCTCCAACCTTTCTTTCGGAATCGGGGCACTAGAGCAACTCCGGCTTTCCCCAGAGGCGCACCCGCAGCCTGTCAGCGACGTCTCGCGCAGCGGCCACCCACAGCGCTTCGTTCTCCGGGGTAACCCGGGTCAACGGAGCACTGACGCTGACGGCGGCGCGGCCAACTCCGCGGCGGTCGGTCACAGCCACGGCGATTGAACCGACCCCATCGGTGCTCTCCGCGCGACTCCGCGCGAACCCCACGCGCCTGATCTTGGCGAGCTGACGTTCCAGCTCTGTCACCGTTGTCAGCGTCCGCTGCGTCAGCGCCGGCAGGGCTCGCCCTGGATAGACCCGACGCAGCTCTTCACGTGAAAGGGTCGCAAGCAGCGCCTTGCCGAGCCCGACGCAGTGGGCCGGCACGAAGCTGCCGACGCGCGAGCCGCTGCGCAGCTGCTGCCGGCTCTCCACACCCTCGACATACAATATGTCCTGCCCGTAAGGCACACCAAGATGCACGGTCTCGTTCACCCGATCGCGCAGCTCTTCAAGGAGCGGGCGGGCATGCTGCCGGATCTCAAGATCGCGGATCACAGCGAAGCCCATTTCGAGGAACGTCGGCCCGGTTCCGTACTCGCCGCGCCGCTCATCCTGCTTGGCAAATCCGTGATGAACCAGCATCGTAAGCAGGCGGTGTGCGGTGGACTGAGCGACCCCGAGACGCGCGGCGACTTCCGAGACGCGCAGCGTCTTGGCGTCGCAGAGCATCCGCAAAATCTTCAGAGCGCTGTCAACCGATTCGATCGCGTAAACCGGCGCTGCAGATTTCGTGGCTGCCACGGGCTTTTCCCTCAACGCTACGGCATCTGATCGCAAGTCGTCGCGGTGCGCGGGTTGACAGTTTCTGCATAGTAGAATTCAATTCTGCAACAGGTCAAGTGGCGCGCGCAACACCAAGCAAGAGAGCAACGGGATGGACACCGTATTCTTTCCCTACCGGTCCGGCACGCACCTGGTGCTTCTTTATGTCATCGGCGAATCCGGTTCTTGGGAAAAGCATGGGCTGCGGGTTGAATACAAGAAGCACATCAGCTCCTCGCACGCGCATGACGCGGTACTAAAGGGTGAAGTCGAGTTCGTCGGCGGCAATCACGTTTCGACCTACGGTCACAGGGCGCGCGGGGACACATGGGTGTATCTCGGCCAGACTGTGAACAGGCTCAATCAAAAGCTCGTCGTCCGGCCGGATTCCGGCATCGACGGGATCGCCGATCTGCGTTTTCGGAAAGTCGGCACGCGGGGCTCGCATCCGGGTCTGAACGACTGGCTCTATCTCAAGCAGCGCGGGCTGGACGCGGACCGGGATGAAGTCGAGATTATCAATCAGATCCGCCATCGAAAGGGATCGATGGACCCGGCCAGCCTGGCCGATCCGGAAGGCTGGACGTTGCCCCCGGTCTGGCAGCTCGTGAAGAATGGCGAGGTCGACGCTGCCTTTCTTCAGCCGCCCAGCAGCCTCTTCGCGGAGCAGGCCGGCCTCAAGGCAATCGATATCGAGCCATTACCGATGATCTGGTTCACTACGATTTCCTCGAGCTTGGGATTCGTCGAGAAGCATCCGGACATGGTCGAGCGGTTCCTGAAGGGAGTGATCGAGGGCATCCACTTCTTCAAGACGCGGCCGCAGGAAAGCATTCGAATTCTCCAGGAGCATTATACGCTCGATGGCAAGATGTCCTTTGAACAGGCGACGGCGACCTGGCGCAACCTGGTGCCCGCGCTCGAGCCCAAGCTCTTTCCCTCGCTGCAGGCCATCGCCAACGTCTATGAGGAGGCGGTCAGGCAGGACAAGGATGCTCTACGCATCAATCCGATGGAGCTCTGGGATCTCCATCACATCCGCCATCTCGACGATGTCGGCTTCGTGAGCTCCCTCTACAAGGACGACAACCAGCGAGAGCTCCTTGCGGCCTCGAGGTAAGGTGCACCATGGACAACGGCCAGCTCATAATCGACAAGCCGGAAGAGGGCCTCTTCCGTGTCCGCCGTTCGGCAATGACCTTGCCCGAGATTTTCGAGCAGGAGCGCGAGCAGGTGTTCGAGCGCTGCTGGCTCTATGTCGGGCATGATAGCGAGGTGGAGAAGGCTGGCGAGTTTCGCCGCCGCAACGTCGCGGATCGTCCACTTCTGCTGATGCGCGGCAGCGACAACAAGGTCCGGGTGCTTTACAACAGCTGCACCCATCGCGGCGCCACTGTCTGCAAGGAGGACGCGGGCCAGGCCACCGGCTTCACCTGCCTTTACCATGCTTGGCGATTCAACAATAAGGGCGAGCTGATCGGTGTTCCCGACCCGGAAGGCTACGGGGATCGGTTTGACAAGGCGTCGCTGTCGCTCAAGTCGCCGCCGCGAGTCGAGGAATACCGCGGCTTTCACTTCGTCAATTACGACGCCACGGCCGAGAGCCTGGAATCCTACCTGGATCCGATCCGCGAGCTCATCGATCTGACGCTCGATTGCGCCGAGGTCTTGGGCGGCTGGCGCATCCTGCATGGCACAGCCAAATATTCGTTGAAGACCAACTGGAAGCTTCTGGTCGAGAACAGCTACGACGGTTACCACCTCCCTTCGGTGCACCATACCTACATCGAATATCTGAAGTGGCGTCAGCGGAATGTGGGCATCGCCAACCCGAGCCCCACTGGAAGCGATGCCGCCAGCTTGAACACGCTCAAGCGCACGCGCTCCTTCGCGGCCCGCAACGGCCATGGCGGCATGATCCATCGCGCGGAAGGGCGCGCCATCGCCAATCCCAGCCCACTCTGGAGTGAGGATACGAAGAAAGAAGTGCTGCGCGTGAAAGCCGAGCTCATTGCCCGCTTCGGCGAGAAGCGCGGCCGGCAGATGAGCGAGGTGTCGCGCCACATCTGCATCTTCCCGAACCTGATTTTCCAGGACAGCCAGACAGGGTTTCGCCTGCGTCAGATATGGCCGGTGAGGCCCGATCTGATCGACGTGCTGCAGTGGGATCTCGTTCCGCGCGACGAGCGCGAGGACCTGCGTGCCTCGCGCATGGAGTATTCGCTCGCCTTCCTCGGGCCGGGCGGGCTGGCCACTCCGGACGACGCCGAAGCGCTCGAAGCCTGCCAGCGCGGGTTCGGTGCGCGCGAGGTGGAGTGGTCGGATGTCTCGCGCGGCATGCAGCGCGAGCCGCAGATGAACGACGAGCTGCAGATGCGCGCATTCTGGCGGCAGTGGCACGCCTGCATACGAGGCGGGCCGAAACCTGTCTCGACCGACGACCGGCAACGCTCCGGCTCCCTGATGATAAATCTGGATGCATGAGGCCGCGATGAGCACCCAAGCCCAGGCAAAATCCTGGGAATGCGCAGAGATCGAGAATTTTCTCTACACCGAGGCGGCGCTGCTGGATCGGTGGAAGCTGGACGAGTGGGTCAAGCTCTTCACCGAGGATTCGTCTTACGTCGTTCCGACGACCGACCTGCCGGACGGCGATCCAAGCCGCGACCTGGTCTTCATCGACGATAATCTCGAGCGCCTGCAAGGACGCGTCCGCAAGCTGAACGACCGTTTTGCGCACCGGGAGGTCCCGCGCTCCCGCACCCGGCACATCGTGACCAATGTGCGGATCGCAGAGATTCTCGACGGTGACGCGATCGTTGAAGCTGCATTCGTGATCTACCGGTTCAAGAATGGCAATACCGAACCCTTCGTCGGCTCGTACCGCTACCGGCTCACTCGCCGGGACGGACAAATCATGATCCGCCACCGGCGCGCAACGCTCGATCTCGAGGACCTGCGCGGCCAGGGTGCCGTGAGCATCA
>DASXIG010000579.1:0-2160 GCA_036498105.1 Xanthobacteraceae bacterium
TGTCTTCCGGGGCGGTGCCGACGGGTCCGCGCAAAGCGCGGCCCGATGACAGGCTCCGCATCGAAGCCGGAATCTCGAGATTGTGGCGCGAGATTCCGGGTCTGGGCCAAGCACTGACTCAGTAGTGCACGGGCCCATCCCGGAAAGATGGGGTGGACGGCCCCCGACGGCATCAGTGTGCCAGACTGGTGATGTTGATTCGACCAGACAAGGGAGCCGCCCATGAGCGAGATTAGCATGATTGGTTTGGATTTGGCGAAGAACGTGTTCCAGCTTCACGGGGTTGATGGATCGGGGAACGTAGTGTTGCGGCGCCAGCTTCGGCGGGGCGCGGTGGAGAAGTTTTTTGCGCAGCTGCCGCCGTGCACGGTGGGCATGGAAGCATGTGGCAGTGCGCACCATTGGGCACGGGTGATCGGCCGCTATGGCCACCAGGTGAAGCTGATGCCGCCGGCCTATGTGAAGCCTTATGTGAAGCGCAACAAAAACGATGGCCGGGACGCGGAGGCGATCTGCGAGGCGGTTAGCCGGCCGACGATGCGGTTCGTGCCGGTGAAGAGCGTGGAGCAGCAGGCGACGCTGGCTGTTCACGGCGCGCGGGCGCTGCTGGTGCGGCAACGTACGATGGCGGCGAACGCGCTGCGAGCCGCGCTGAGCGAACTCGGGATCGTGGCGGCGCAGGGCATCAAGGGCTTGTGCGAGCTGATCGCAAAGCTCGAGGCGGCGAACGAGGAGATCCCGGAGATATTGCGGGGCGCATTATTGGTGCTGGCGCGGCATTGGCAGGCGCTCGACGCTGATGAACGCGCGCTCGAGCAGCAGATCGCGCGGGCCGCTCGCGCCGATCAAAATGCTCGCAGGCTGATGGCGGTGCCGGGCGTCGGCCCGATCATCGCCAGCACGATTTTGGCCAAGGTGCCTGATGCGAGGGTATTCCGCAGCGGGCGCGATTTCGCGGCCTGGATCGGACTGACCGGTCGCGATCACGGCACCGGCGGCAAGCATCGTCCTGGCCGCATCTCCAAGCAGGGGGATCGCATGCTCCGCAGTCTGCTGATCAGCGGGGCCAGCGCTCATTTGCGGCACCAGAGGACCCGTGGCGTGAGCGATCCGTGGCTGCGCGACCTGCTCGCGCGTCGGCCCTACAAGGTCGCCATGGTGGCGTTTGCCGCCAAGACCGCGCGTATCCTCTGGGCCATGCTGGTCAAAGGAGAACCATACCGCGACCGCGCGAGCGCGCCGGCTGCTGCCTAGTTTGGGGGCGACAGCCGCCGCGCTCGCGCTCATCCGTTCGGAAGGGCAACTATGGTGTGATGGCAAATGGTCAGGAAACCGGGATCGAAACACTCCGCTTCGTCATCGCGCGTCACAGCGCGCCGGAATGATTGGAATTCGATCCGCGATCTCCATCAGGGCCCGCGGTCAAAGGCCGCATATCGAGGCCGTATACATGACCGCTCCCCGTTCCGTTTGCCGAAATACCAAAAAAGCCCTTGCCGAGAGGGGGCCGTCCATACATGACGGATACCCAATTGAGGTTCGCCGGTTTCCCATGATCTCGCTGTTCACCAACCTGTTCGACGGCGTCGCCTACGGCATGCTGCTGTTCGTGCTCGCCTGCGGACTTGCGGTCACGCTCGGGCTGATGAATTTCGTGAATCTCGCCCACGGCGCCTTCGCCATGGCCGGCGGCTATGTCTGCGCGGTGCTGGTCAACCGCATGGGCTGGCCGTTCTTCGCCGGCCTGCCGCTGGCCTTCGTGGCGAGCGCGCTGATAGGGGCGGTGCTGGAGCGCTCGCTCTACCGTCACCTCTATACCCGCAGCCATCTCGACCAGGTGCTGTTTTCCATCGGCCTCGTCTTCATGTCGGTGGCGGCGGTCGACTACATCATGGGATCGTCACGGGTCTTCATCAAGATTCCGCAGGCCCTTGAAGGGCAGATCGACCTCTTCGGCGTCGGCATCGGCCGCTACCGGCTGATGATCATCGTGATCTGCGGCCTGTTGACGGTTGCCCTGCAACTGGTATTGGCGCGCACCCGATTCGGCAGCCGGCTGCGGGCAGCGGTGGACGATCCGCGCGCGGCCAGCGGCCTCGGCATCAATGTGCCGCGGGTGTTCGCCTTTACCTTCGCATTCGGCTGCGGCCTTGCCGGTTT
>DASXIG010000580.1:0-10933 GCA_036498105.1 Xanthobacteraceae bacterium
GTTCTAATTTGCGAGCCAGCTTCGAAGCAGCCTCAATCCATTGCACGAATTGTTAGGCATGCCGCTCGATCGCTGCCAAATGACCGAGCATCCGGCGCCGCATATGCGTTTTCTCCCGAAGGCCACCCTGCTCGCTGCGGGATTTTTTTTGCTTCGAGATCGCATCGCGGGATCGCGGCTGCACTGGCGGTCACACCAATGGTGCCGATGCGGGCATATGGCCCCCCAGGAGGACTCAATGAAATCAATGGTCATCGCGTTTGCGCTCGTCGTTTGTGCAACCCAGGCCGTCGCCTAGGCGGTGCCGACGAGGTCGCTCATGGCACTGATCAGCGACGGATATGAATTGAAGGCAATGAGCATATCCGGCCGTGGGATCTTCTTTCTTCAGAAAGGCAAGGACGCGTGGTTCTGCACAACCCGAGAAAGTTTGGCCGAGCCGTACAGTTCGACCATCGCAAACGCGAGCTGCTCGCTTATCAGATAAAAGTCAGTGTGGTTTGATTCCCGCCGATGCAATTTCCGCAACTTCCGGGCGGCGCGGCGTGGGCTGTTCCACTTGCGCGCAGATGAATTCCTGCAAAGCTCGGCCGGCCAAAGCGCGCAAATTGTTGCGCGCTTCGTCTCTGCACCGGGCGCCGGCATGGAAGGCATAATATTCCAGAATGACCAGGCAGACCGGTTGCGGATAGGCCAATATTGCGCGGCTGCCGCGCCGGAGCCGGATGTGAGGCTCTTGAAGAGCTACTCCGCTGCTGGAGAGAATTGCGCGTATCTTTTTGAGCCGCGGCTTCTGCGGCTCTACGTTCCACGTCTTGCTGATGGTTCCAATGTGTGCATTGCGCACGCCGCAGAGCCGTGCCAAGCCGCGTTGGTTGAGGAATGGCGTACCGTCGGACAGGACACCCATTCCGAAACCCCGTATCTCCGTCTCCCCCTCAATACCGAGATCAAGAACGCCCTGCGCTGGGTGCTTTGCATGGGATCGCGGCTGCGCAGGTAATCTCATCGCTTTTCCGACCTGAGCACGGTTTCGTGCCGCACCTCCCGCGCACGCGAACCAGCTCAGGTCAACGCGGGCAGGAAGCAATACGAGCAGATGAAGACGTCTTCAGTGTACCGCAGCCGGCGCGGCCAAATCGGCATGAAGCCGCCCTATAGCCTCGGCCTGTCTGGCGAACGCGTCCTCGCTCAGAAACGGCCGCTTGTTTGCCAGAGAAATCCAGAACTCACGAATATTTACCAGATATTCCCGGTGCACGGGATCGATGGTGAGCCTCAGTGCACGCTCACAATCCGCCGCTTTTTCCCACGGGTCCATGCGCCACATCCTTTCAGGTTCAAGCGCCCCGCGCCCCGGCATCGCCGATGAGCCGCCAGACTCCAGAAACCGCAGTCACGCGGCGCGGGCAAGAGCCCCGGCCCGGTCGCACGTCACCATCCCCGCCATCCACAGCATCCGATAGCGAGTCGCACACGAAGCGGTTGTAGCAAGTCGTGTATGGGCCAAAGCACTCTGCGAGATCGCGCCACGGTGCGCCTGATTTCAGGGCCCAAAAGATGCCGCTGAGGACACGGCGGTCATCGACACGCGGCACGTCGCGCGGCTTGTTCGGTAACCTCGACCTGATGGCGGCCCATTCAAAATCGCTGAGGTATCGTGAAGGTTCTTCTCGATGAATGCATTGACTGGCGGCTGTCCCGCGATATCCCTGAGGGCCCCGAGGCTGCTGGCACTCATCGACACGGCGGAACCCGGTGCGGCCGTCTTCGTGGACGATTAAGAAGGCCGCAAAAGCACTGAGCGGGCGTGCATGCTCTACATCATCTATCAGGAAGACCGAGACGATGGCGCCGTCGAGATCCGAGCCGCCAACAGGGAAAAGCATTTCGCGTATCTCGACCGCCATCAGGACATTCTGGTCTTGGGCGGAGCGCTGCTCGCCGACGATGGCGTCACGCGTACCGGCAGCTGCCTCATCATCAACGTGGCGAGCCGGGACGAGGCGGAGGAGTTTTCACGCAACGAGCCGTTTCGGAAGGCCGGGCTGTTCAAGAGCGTGACGATCGCTCGCATGCGCCGGGGCCAGTGGAACCCGGCAGCTGCACCTAAGAGTGCTGACGGGAATTGAGGTCTCGTAAGAAGCGGGAAGCGCTCGCCTCTCGTCAGGCGTTCATCGACTCGAAGAAGTCGGCGTTGTTCTTGGTGTTGCGCAGCTTGTCCAAGAGGAAATCGATGGCATCCATGGTGCCCATGGGATTGAGGATGCGGCGCAGGATGTACATCTTCTTGAGCTGATCGGGCGCGACCAGCAGCTCCTCCTTGCGGGTGCCGGAACGGGTGATGTCCATCGACGGGAACGTCCGCTTGTCGGCCACCTTGCGGTCGAGAATGATCTCCGAGTTGCCGGTTCCCTTGAACTCTTCGAAGATCACCTCGTCCATGCGGCTGCCGGTATCGATCAAGGCGGTGGCGATGATGGTGAGCGAGCCGCCCTCCTCGATGTTGCGCGCGGCGCCGAAGAAGCGCTTCGGCCTTTGCAGCGCATTGGCGTCGACGCCGCCGGTCAATACCTTGCCCGACGAGGGCACCACGGTGTTGTAGGCGCGCCCGAGCCGGGTGATGGAATCGAGCAGGATGACCACGTCGCGGCTGTGCTCCACCAGGCGCTTGGCTTTCTCGATCACCATCTCGGCGACCTGCACGTGGCGCGAAGCCGGCTCGTCGAAGGTGGATGACACCACTTCGCCTTTCACCGACCGCTGCATGTCGGTCACTTCCTCCGGCCGCTCGTCGATGAGGAGCACGATCAGGTAGCACTCCGGGTGGTTGGCTGTGATCGAGTGCGCGATGTTCTGCAGCAGCACCGTCTTGCCGGTGCGCGGCGGCGAGACGATCAGCGCGCGCTGACCCTTTCCGATCGGGGCGACGATGTCGATCACGCGCGCGGAGAGATCCTTCTTGGTGACGTCCTCATGCTCCATGCGCAGCCGCTCCTCCGGATAGAGCGGGGTCAGATTGTCGAAATTCACTTTGTGGCGCGCCTTTTCCGGATCCTCGAAATTGATCGTGTTGACCTTCAGAAGCGCGAAGTAGCGCTCGCCCTCCTTGGGCGAGCGGATGTGACCGTCGATCGTGTCCCCGGTGCGCAATCCGAACCTACGAATCTGAGACGGGGAGACGTAAATGTCATCAGGGCCGGGTAGATAGTTCGCCTCCGGCGAACGCAGAAAACCGAAGCCGTCGGACAACACCTCGACAACCCCTTCGCCGACGATGTCGGTCTCGCGCATGGAGAGTTGCTTGAGAATACCGAACATCAGTTCTTGCTTGCGCATAGTGCTGGCATTTTCGACCGCAAGCTCCTCCGCAAACGAGACCAGCTCGCCGGGTGTCTTGGTCTTGAGATCTTGAAGTTTCATTTCCCGCATGCGGGGCAGTCCTATGGGGAAGATCGGCCAGGTAAAAAATACCGATCACAGAGGAGGGGGTCGCAGGTCTCACGCCGGGGATGTTTGGGATCCGAGGCACGTCCAGTCCCATCTCTGGACCGGTCCTGGACGCATTTGCCTGCGTTTGGGGAGATAACTCCAAGATATGGAAATAAAGTTCCCGGCGCAAGTGCTCCCGGTCTCAAACCCCTGTGGATTTTTTGCTCACATATTCGGAAGCGCCAGCCCGGTACCCAGTCAGAACGGTTTAACCACTGCCAGAATGACGATGCCGATCATCAAGACAGTAGGTACCTCATTGATAGCACGGTAGAATTTCTCCGAATGCCGGTCGCGGTCGGAAGCGAAATCGCGCACCCAGTGAACGAGAAAGCCATGCATGCCAGAGAGCACCAGAACCAGCAGCAGCTTCAGGTGCAGCCAGGCAGCGCTGAAGAAGCCGCCACTCCAAGCAAGCCAAAGACCCAGGATCCAGGTCGCGATCATGGCCGGGTTGATGATAATCTTGAGCAGACGACGCTCCATCAGCTTGAAGGTTTCCGACTGCTCCGATCCCGGCAATGCCGCGCAGTGATAGACGAGCAGGCGCGGCAGGTAGAGCATCCCCGCCATCCAGGAAATAACCGCAACGATGTGAAATGCCTTTATCCAGTCGTACATCGAAGGTTGCGCTACCCTCGAATGCGCTTGAGCATCTGCTCTACGTGCGCAATCGGCGTCTCCGGCAGAATGCCGTGTCCCAAGTTGAAAATGAACGGTCCCCCTGACAGCATGTCGAGGATAGTGTCGATGGCACGATCGAGGGCTGCGCCGCCCGCGACCAGAACCAACGGATCGAGATTGCCCTGCACAGGCAGACGGGGCTGAACCTCCTCATGCACGAACTTCAGATCCACGGTCCAATCGAGGCCAAGCGCATCCAGGTCCAGATCAGTCGCATAGGCACGCAGTCCGCTACCAACTCCACGTGGGAAGCCAATTATTTTCGCGGTGGGGACTTTTGCACGCAGCTGCGCAATGAGGCGGTTCATCGGCAGTACGGACCAGCGCTGGAGCTCCTCGGGAGGCAGAACCCCTGCCCATGTATCGAAGATCTGCACGGCGTCTACCCCGGCCTCGAACTGTCGCGCCAGATACTCCGCTGAGCTTTCGATGAGAACATCGATCAGCATCGCAAATCCCTCTGGATCCCGATATGCGAACAAGCGCGCCGGAGCCTGATCAGCCGTGCTCATACCTGCAGTCATATAGGTTGCAACGGTCCACGGAGCTCCGCAGAACCCAAGCAGCGCGACTGAAGGCACCAGCTTCGCTTTTACCTCGGCAATCGCCTCGTAAACCGGCAGGAGCCGGCTGTGGTCCAGATCCTTTTTGATCCGGACTAACTCACCGCGATTAATGATCGGAGCCAGACGCGGACCCTCTCCCTCCGCGAACCATATGTGCTGGCCGAGCGCATATGGGACCAGCAGAATGTCCGAGAACAGGATCGCGGCGTCGAATCCGAATCGCCGGATCGGCTGCAGCGTAACCTCCGCCGCAAGCTTGGGAGTAAGACAAAGCTTGAGAAAGCCACCTGCTTGCGCGCGCATCGCCCTGTATTCAGGTAGATAGCGCCCGGCTTGCCGCATCAACCATACTGGTGGGGGCTTTTGGCCCTTGCGATCGAGCACCTCGAGGAGGGGTTTGCTCACGCTGTGCTATCCAGGTGCAATCATCTAAACATCAAGCTTAAAGAATCTAGTTTGTGACTGTTGGGACGTTGATTAGACTCACGCCTCGGTATCCACATCCCATCCACATTCTGTCAGATGAAGTCTGCTTTGTGGCGTATCGAGCTTGGTAACGCGCAGGTGCGCTGGTTACGGGGTTTGGTATCCATATGAGAGCGCGCCTTACAATGTTCTCCACGGCTGCTCCACAGCTTCGTCCTCACGATCTGGTCCGATGTCGATCGCTTCCCCAAGGGAAGGAGTGGGGGAGGAATGCCAAGTCTGCTTCCTGGGGACTTGCACCGATGTCGAGGTCGTGGCTTTGTCCGCATAAATCCACAGCACCCTTCAGGTTTCCCGGTGGAGCGAGGCAACAGCTATTTCCATTTGCACTTGGTTTCGGATGCTACCGGCGAGACCCTCACGACGGTGGCGCGGGCAGCGACTGCGCAATATACCAAGGTCCTGCCGGTAGAACATGTCTATCCGCTGGTGCGTACGTACCGCCAGCTCGAGCGGGTACTAGCGGAAATCGAAGAAGCGCCCGGGATCGTGCTTTATACGCTGCTGGACGATGAGCTGATCCAGCGGCTGGAGAACCATTGCCGCGAGCTCGGCGTACCCTGCCTGTCGGTCCTCGGACCCGTGCTTCAGTTGCTCCAGTCCTATCTCGGGGCTGAAACCTCGCACCGTGTTGGTGCACAGCATGTGCTTAATGCTGACTATTTCAGGCGTATCGATGCACTCAACTACTCCATGCTGCATGATGACGGGCAGCATCTCGACGGTCTGGAGGAAGCCGATGTGGTGCTGGTAGGCGTCTCGCGTACCTCGAAGACGCCGACCTCGATCTACCTCGCCAACCGCGGAGTAAAAACGGGCAACGTCCCGCTGGTGCCAGGAGTGCCTGTGCCGCCTCACGTCGAGAAGCTGTCGCATCCGCTGGTCGTCGGGCTTTTTGCGAGCCCAGAGCGAATTGTTCAGATCCGGCAGAACCGCCTCCTCGGGCTGAAAGCGCATCACGATAGCCATCAGTACATCGACCGCGAGGCGGTAGCAGAGGAAGTTGCGTTTTCACGCAAGCTGTGCGCCCGCCATAACTGGCCAAGCATCGATGTCACGCGCCGCTCGATCGAGGAGACTGCCGCAGCGGTCCTGAGCCTGCTGGCGGAGCGGCGCCGTAACCCAGCGCTATGAGAGATGTCGCTCTGGCTCGGTACCACCCCGCTCATTCTCGCCTCTCGCAGCCCCGTTCGCCATGCGATTCTGTCTGCCGCAGGCATTCCGCACACGGTAGAGCCGGCCGATATCGACGAGCGCGCGCTCGAGGCGTGTGCGGAAACCGGCAATGCCGGCGCGGTCGCACAGCTCCTCGCACGTGAAAAGGCACTCGCGGTGTCCGGCCGGCATTCCCAAGCCTTTGTTCTCGGCGCTGACCAGACCCTGACACTGGGCGACCGCAGGTTTTCCAAGCCGGCAAGTGGCATCGCGGCCCGCACTCAGCTCGCCTGTCTGCGCGGTCAAACCCATGAGCTGCACTCCGCGATCGCAGTTGCGCGCGATGGTGCAGTATTGTTCGAGCATGACGCGCGTGCGCGACTGACTATGCGCGACTTCAGCGACACGTTTCTCGACGCCTACCTCGCCGCCGTAGGAAGCGCGGCGAGGACGAGCGTGGGCGGATACCAGCTTGAAGCCACCGGCGTCCAATTGTTCGAGCGCGTCGAGGGGGACCACTTCAACATCCTGGGACTTCCGCTCCTTCCGCTGCTGGCCTTCCTGCGTCGACAAGGACTGCTGTCCGCGTGACGTTCATCATCGGCCTTACCGGTTCGCTCGGAATGGGGAAGTCCACGACCGCGCGATTCTTCGTCGAGGCAGGGGTTCCGGTGCACGATGCGGATGCGGTGGTTCATCGGCTCTATGAAGGAGAAGCCGCCGCCGCCATCGAGGCGGCATTCCCCGGCACCACTTCGGGCGGCAAGGTTGATCGCGACAAGCTGGCGACGCGGGTGCTCGATGATCCCGCCGCCCTGAAAAAGTTGGAAGGCATCATTCATCCGCTCGTGCATGCTGCCGAGCGGCGGCTTCTGGCCACGGCTGCGGCGCGCGGGGAGAAGGTCGCGGTTCTCGATATCCCGCTCCTGTTCGAGACCGGTGGCGATCGGCGAGTGGACGCCGTCGTGGTGGTGTCGGCACCTGCAGATATCCAACGCGCGCGCGTGCTGGCGCGTCCCGGGATGACGATCGAGAAGCTCGAAGCCATCTTGGCACGGCAGATGCCGGACGCCGAGAAGCGTCGCCGGGCCGATTTTGTCGTGGACACCTCGCAGGGATTGGAGGCTGCGCGTACCCAGGTGCGTGCGATCCTCGACGCGATTGCTACAATGCCGCGGCGGCGCAGATGATTCGCCGCGGAGCCGGTCATGCGCGAAATCGTGCTCGATACCGAAACGACGGGTCTCGACCCTGCTGCGGGCCACCGCCTGGTGGAGATCGGCTGCGTTGAGCTGGTCAATAAGATGGCGAGCGGCAGGCACTTTCACCGCTATGTAAATCCGGACCGCGACATGCCGGGGGAAGCCTTTGACGTGCACGGCCTTTCGGTCGATTTTCTCAAAGATAAGCCGCGCTTCACCGAGATCGCCGCCGAGCTGCTCGAGTTTATCGGCGAGGCGACCCTCGTGGCCCACAATGCCGCCTTTGACCTCGGCTTTCTCAATGCCGAGCTCGAGCGTGCGGGGCGGACTGCGGTGGGCCGTGAGCGCCTGATCGACACGCTGTTGCTTGCGCGGCGCAAGCATCCCGCCAGTCCCAATCGGTTGGATGATCTCTGCATCCGCTATGGCATCGACAGCTCGCGTCGCACCAAGCATGGTGCACTGCTCGATGCCGAGCTGCTGGCGGAAGTCTATGTCGAGCTGATCGACGCGCGGCAAGCGCAACTCGTTCTGGTCGAAACGAGCAGTGGCGTGGCAGGTTTCGAGAGCGGCGGCGCTCCGCTCCGGGTGCGCCCGAACGTGCTACTGCCGCGGTTGTCGCCGGAAGAGCAGACGGCGCACTCGGCGTTTGTTGCCACCCTCGGGCCGCAAGCAATCTGGCAGCAATATTTGGTGCCCGAGGTCGGAGACCCGCTCACCGCGGGGCAAGCGGCGTAACCTGCCGAATGACGGTGCCTCAGGACCCTAGCAAAGCTATGATTCTAGTGCCGCTTTTCGATTTGAAGTTCCTGCACGAGCTCGAGGCTCACGCGGCCGGAGGCGTCTGCTGCTGCGCCTGCATCTGTGCAGCGCGCTGCTGGTAAAGTGCAACAAAATCGACGGGATCCAAGAGCAGCGGCGGAAAGCCTCCGTTGCGCACGGCGGTGGCCACGATCTCACGGGCAAACGGGAACAGCAGCCGTGGACATTCGATCATGATTACCGGCTGCAGCGACTGCTGCGGTACGTTTTGAACCCTAAACACACCGGCGAAGGTGAGATCGAAGGCAAACAACACCGTACCGGTGCTCTCGGCCTTGCCATCCAATTTTAGGGAGATCTCATAGTCGGTGTCAGCGAGCTGCTGCACTCCGACATTGATCTGGATTTGGATCGCCGGCTGCGTCTGGGTTGGCGTCAGGGAGCGCGGAGCGTTCGGATTCTCGAAGGAAAAGTCCTTTATGTATTGCCCGAGCACATTAAGCTGCGGCTGAGTTTGCTGCGGCTGAGGCTGCTGAGGGGGCGGAGTCGTTGCCGGTCCGCCATTGCCGAGGCTGGTCATGAGATTCTCGCTACGCTTGTGGATTGTGAACTGCCGCAGTGGAACCGGGTGGCTAACACACGGGCACGGAGCGGACAAGAAGCTCGAGCAGCGCCTCGCGGATTCGTTCGTCCGCTATCGCTCCGATGGCTCCTTGCCGGGACGCGAGTGGTCGGGGTCACTGAGTTGATGCCATTCGCCCGGGGCAAGGTCGATGACGCCGCCGCGCGGGCCGGCAGCTTTCACCAGGGTACGGCCGAACCAGTCTCGCCAGCTCGGCACCATCAGGGCGGCGCCCAAGAAATCCGTGAGAAAGCCCGGGATAATCAGCAAAACCGCTCCTGTCACGTTTGCCACCCCAGGGGTATTGAGGTGCAACGCTCCAATCCCGTCCCGCCGGATCGCATCGGCGAGCCGGCTGAGATCGCGCCGGCCGGATCGCATGAGCAAGATGATACCGAGGAGCGACGTCGCGACAAAGAGCATCCCCGCCCGAAACCAGCCTATAAACGCTGCCACCAGCAGGAAGCAGATGACTTCGGCGGCAGGAAGCGCCAGGAGGCTGACAAAGGTCCACTTCAGCAAGGACACGTTAAGGAAGGCCATTGATCAAGCTCACGCAAAGCCCCGCCGAGCCTTGTTGGCGCCATGGTTCGGATCGTCTATGGTTCATGCCCCGGACGACATGCGCCGCCGCCAAGCCTCTAGGATCGCCGCGGTCACGCGCTTACATAGTCATTCAGGGAACCCACGTCTGCTCGGCCACTTGAATCTGGGGCTGAGCTATTGTGGCATCACGGCTGCCTAGAGCTTGCAAGAGCGTGTTCGATATTTACACCATCATCTTTCTGGTGCTCGCGGTGTTCATTTTCTTGCGCCTGCGCAGCGTGCTGGGCCAAAGGACGGGCCGGGAACGGCCGCCCTATGATCCATACTCCGCCCGTGACACCGTGCGCGGCGCCACCAACGACAACGTGGTCAGGCTTCCCGGTCGAGCTGCCGACGCCCCAGCAACCCCGGTAGAAGCAGTCGATCCGGCGGAGCGGTGGAAAGGTATTGCCGAACCGGGTACGTCGGTCGCGACCGGGCTTGACGCTATCGCCCGCGAAGATAAGTCCTTCAATGCCAAGCATTTCGTGAGCGGCGCGCGAACCGCTTACGAGATGATTGTGCTGGCCTATGCGCAAGGCGATCGCCGCTCGCTGCGGAACCTGCTTTCGCGTGAGGTTTACGACGGATTCGAGGCGGCCATACGCGAACGGGAATCCAAGGGCGAGACGGTCGAGAGCCGGTTCGTTGCCATCGAGAAGTCGGATATCACGGCCGTGGAGCTGCGCAACCGCGTGGCGCAGATCACGGTCCGCTTCGTCTCCCAGCTCATCTCCGTCACCCGCGACAAGGCGGGTAATGTGATCGAGGGAAATCCTGACAAAGTCACCGACGTCACCGATGTCTGGACGTTCGCGCGGGATCTGTCGTCGCGCGATCCGAACTGGAAGCTCGTGGCTACCGAGGCCGGTCAATAACCGAATACGGACCGGAGATGCGGGCCTCCCCTCAAGCCGAAACCAAACGAAGTAGGTTTTTCCCGCCAACTCGGACGCGCATTTGGACGCTCACCGCCGCAACCCTTCTTGGTGCGATAATGCACTGCGGAACTGGCAGCGCGGCGCCACCGGACCCGCTGGCACTGCCGGACAGCCAGCTCGAGCCGCTCGAGTGGTCCGCGGTCGACGGCTGGGCGGGCGATGATCACCTCGCTGCATTCGCCACTTACCGGGCAAGCTGCCAGGCGTTGCGTCACATCAGCCGCATCCAGGACCGTGGACCCATACTGCCAGCGCTGTGGGAGGTGTGCCGCAAGGCGTTGCCCCTGCAACCAGCCGACGCCCAGAGCGCCCGCACTTTCTTCGAGCAGAATTTCGCGCCCATGCGCATTGCGCGGCTAGGCGAAAGCGCGGGTTTTGTGACGGGCTATTACGAGCCGATCGTCGAAGGTTCGCGCTTTCCCAGTCCCGAATTCCATG
>DASXIG010000581.1:0-3406 GCA_036498105.1 Xanthobacteraceae bacterium
ACCCCGTCTCAGGCGATGGATGCGGCCGAGCGCGTCGCCGTGCACTACGATGTACTCCCGGCGGTCACGGACGTTCGCGCGGCACAAGCCGAGGGCGCGCCGCAGCTCCATCCGGAAGCCGAAGGCAATGTCTGCTTTCGCTTCGCGCGGGGCGACGAGGCGCGCGTTGCGAGCGCATTCACATCGGCGGCGCGCATCGTTGCGCTCGAGCTGCTCAACAACCGGCTTGTAGGTGCGGCGGTCGAGCCACGGGCCGTGCTTGCGGCGTTTGACCACGCTTCCGATAAGCTCACGCTCTACACCACTACCCAGGTCCCGCATCACATCCGCCGGCTGGTATCCGAACAGCTTGGCACGGCGGAGAGCGCCATGCGCGTGATCGCGCCCGATGTCGGCGGCGGCTTCGGCTACAAGGGCAAGCTCTATCCCGAGGAAGCGATCATGCCGTGGGCCGCGCGCCGGCTGCACCGGCCCGTGCGCTGGACCGCGTCGCGCTCGGAAAGTTTCTTAGCGGACAACCAGGGGCGCGATCATGTAACCAGGGCCGAGCTCGCGCTCGATGCGGACGGCCGTTTCCTCGCTCTGCGCGTGAGCACGTTGGCCAATCTGGGCGCTTACGTCTCGACTTTCGGCGCAGCAATCCCGAGCGTGATCTATACGAGCTTGCTTGCGGGCGTCTATCGCACCCCGGCAATCCTGGTGGAAAGCACCGGGGTCTTCACCAACACCACGCCGACCGATGCCTACCGCGGAGCGGGCCGGCCGGAGGCATGTTACGTACTGGAGCGGCTTGCCGACGCGGCCGCCAAGGAGCTCGGGATGGATCGCGCCGAGATCCGCCGGCGCAATCTCATCTCAGGCAGCGAGATGCCGTATAGGACCCCGATCGGTCCCATTTATGATTGCGGCGATTTCCCAAAAATATTTACACGCGTTCAGGCACTCGCCGATTACGAAAAATTCGAGTGCCGCCGGACAGAAGCGGCGCGGCGTGGACGCCTGCGCGGCATCGGGCTTGCCTGCTACATAGAATCGTCCGGGATTGCGCCCTCGCGTTTTGCCGGCGCGCTCGGCGCGCGTGCCGGTTTCTTTGAGGCTGCGACGCTTCGCGTGGAGCCGGACGGGTTCGTGCGCGCGGCACTCGGCACCCACAGTCATGGACAGGGACATGCGACTTCGCTCGCGCAGATCATCTCGTCGCGACTGGGAGTACCCGTCGAGCAGATAGAAGTGGTCGAGGGCGACACCGATCGGGTGCCCTACGGCACGGGCACCTTCGGCTCGCGCACGATCGCGGTGGGCGGCTCCGCGCTGCATCGCGCGGCAGAGAAGATCATCGCGAAGGGCAAGCTGATTGCCGCGCACGTGCTGGAGGCGGCCGCCAGCGACATCGAGTTCGGGGACGGCTGGTTTTCCGTCGCGGGCACCGACCGGCGCATCGCGTTGGCCGCGGTTGCGCAGGCGGCCTATATCCCACATAATTTTCCGCTTGAGACGCTCGAGCCGGGGTTGCAGGATAACGCGGTTTACGATCCGCCGGGCTTCGCCTTCAGTAACGGCGCACATGGCTGCGAACTGGAAATCGATCCCGATACGGGAGCCATCGACATCATAGGCTATTGGGCGGTCGATGATATCGGCACCATCATCAACCCCATGATTGTGGACGGCCAGATCCATGGCGGAATCGCGCAAGGTATCGGGCAAGCGCTGCTCGAACGCTGCGTCTACGATGGGAACGGGCAGATGATGACCGGCTCGTTCCTGGATTACGGGCTGCCGCGCGCCGATGATCTCCCCGGCTTCGTCGCCGAATGCGACGAGAGCGAGCCCTGCACGCACAACCCGCTTGGCGCCAAGGGCTGCGGAGAAGCGGGTGCGATTGCCGCCCCGGCAGCGGTGGTGAGCGCAGCGCTGGACGCGCTTGCGCCGCTTGGGATCGGCGACCTCGACATGCCGCTCACGTCCGAGCAGGTGTGGAGGAGGATCAGGGACGCAAAAAGAGCGGAAGCAAAAGCGAAAGTGCCTTAATGTCGGACCAGCAGCGGCGACGGGAGTGCCCGACGAGGTGATCGCGTGAACAGGCGTGATTTCATATCGCTCATTGCCAGCGCAGCAGCAGCGCAACACGCCTCATCGCTCCTTGCCCAAACGGCAAAACGCCCGCTGGTTGCCGTTATGGTCGGAGCGTCGGCGGCGACTTCCAGACGATATGTGAGCGGTTTCGCGCAGGGCATGCAGCAGCTCGGTTACGTCGACGGCCGCACCATGGATGTCGTCTATCGCTACGCCGGCGGCGATACCGCGCGGATGCCCGCGCTTGCAGAGGAGCTGATTGAGCTCAAGCCTGATGTCGTGGTCAGCGGTACCAATGCCGGCGTCCTTGCAATCAAGCAGATCACCTCGACCATTCCCATTGTATGCATCGCGCTGACCGACCCGGTGGGCGTGGGCTTGATCGAAAGCGATGCCCGGCCGGGAGGCCAAGTGACCGGCATCCTCATCACCGTGGACACGCTGCCGGGCAAGCAGCTCGAGCTCGCGCTCGAAGTGAGCCCGGGCGTCGGCCGCATCGGTATGTTGATCGGCGCGAGCAACCCCGTCCGCGCGGTAGCCCGGCGCAACGCCGAAACTGCGGCTGCGGCCTTCGGCGTCAAGCTCGTGCCCGTGGAGATCAGCGCACCAGATGATCTCGATGCCGCATTCCGCCTCCTGGCCGACGAGCAGGTCGGGATTGTGCTCGTCCTCCAGGAGGCGATGTTTCTCAGCGAGAGACGGCGCATTGCAGCGCTTGCCGCCGCAGCGCGCGTGCCGAGCCTTTACAGCTTCCGCGAGCACGTCATCGACGGGGGCCTGATGAGCTATGGCACCGACCTGCGCGAGAGTTTTTATCGCTCGGCGAGCTATGTGGACAGGATACTCAAAGGCGCCCAACCGGGCGATTTGCCGGTGGAGCTGCCGACGCGGCTGGAGCTCGCCATCAACCTGAAGACAGCCGCGGCGCTGGGTCTCACGGTCCCGCCCGAGGTCGTCGCCCGCGCCGACGAAGTGATCGAGTGATGCTCGCTAGGAGCTTCCAATCGCTATGCCCGCGAGAAACACCAGCACGCCGCCGATGACTACCTGGAAAGCTGCCGCGAGAAATGGCGTGTCCATGAAGCGGTGGCGGATATAGGAGATGACCGCCAGCTCCACCGCGACGACGGCAATGGCGATCGCGGTCGCGGTCCAGAAATTGGGGATGAGATAGGGCAGCGTGTGGCCCAGCCCGCCGATGGACGTCATCACGCCACACACCACCCCGCGGACGAGCGGCGCGCCGCGTCCGGTGAGGGATCCATCGTCCGAGAGCGCCTCGGCAAAACCCATCGAAATCCCGGCGCCGACCGAGGCGGCGAGCCCGACG
>DASXIG010000582.1:0-1717 GCA_036498105.1 Xanthobacteraceae bacterium
GACGCCTGCGATCCGGACTGCGGGATCGTGGAGGGCAAACCCGCGCACCACGGCAGCGGCCGATTGAGCCTGCCCGGATACGTCGACAACCAGCAACACGGGCAGCCCAAACCGCGAAGCCAGATCGGCGGTCGAACCGCGTCGTCCCGGCGGGCCGGCGACGCCGTCAAATAATCCCAGCACGCCTTCGACAATGACCAGATCGGCTTGGCATGCAGCTTCGCTCACGAGGGCATCGATCAGCTCCGGCGGCATCGCCCAACTGTCCAGGTTGAAGCCGGACACTCCGGCTGCGGCCGCATGGAACGCCAGGTCGATGTAATCCGGGCCCGCCTTTGCCACGCGCAGGGCAACACCGCGGCGCGCAAGCGCGGCCACCAGTGCAAGCGTCATCGCCGTCTTGCCGGAGCCCGATCGCGGAGCTGCAATGATGAGTCCGCGCGCCGTCACGGCGAACCCAGGAGACGATCGCGCATCGCTACAATGTCGCCAACCACCACGATCGCCGGCGACTCCAGCGCTTGCTCCCGGGCATCGGCGGCAATGCGTTCGAGCGTCGAAATCAGAATGCGCTCTGCGTCGGTCGTCGCGGCAGCAATTGCAGCCGCCGGCGTTCTCGGTTCTCGCCCCGCGTGAATCAATGCCGCAGCAATTCGCTCGAGGTTGTGCAGTACCATGAACAGCACGATCGGCTCGCCGGTGCGCGCCAGCGGTCCCCAGTCGTAGTCGTCGTCCGTACCGTGACCGGCCGCGAAGGTGATGGCACGATTGACTTGCCGCATGGTGGCGGGAATCGAGGCCGACGCCAACGCAGCCAAGCCCGAGGTGATGCCCGGGATGATCCGGAACGGCACGCCCGCGGCTGCGAGCGCCATCGCTTCCTCGCCGCCGCGCCCGAACACGCAGGGATCGCCGCCTTTGAGGCGCAATACTCTGTGGCCGCCCTGCGCGAGCTCGATCAGGCGATTCGAGATATCGGCCTGCATCGCCGAGGGTCTGCCGCCGCGCTTGCCGGCGAATTCAAGCCTCGATTGGGGACCGGCGAGCGCGAGCACGCGTTTGTCGACCAGCGCGTCATGCACGATCACATCGGCATGCGCCAGGCCGGCAAGCGCGTGCAGCGTCAACAGTCCGGGGTCGCCCGGACCTGCGCCGGCGAGCCAGACGTGGCCGGGCGGCAGGGCGGGCATGCCGGCACGCAGGGAGGCAAGCCCGCTCCAGTCATGCATGGCTGCACATTCCGCAGTGACACCTTTCGCACCAGCTCACGATCCGCCCTTCGCGCGAAACCGGCGCTGATAACCGGCATCGTAGAGTGCGCTCTCGCGAAAATTCTCAGCCGCCAGCGCGCGTCCCACAAGCACGAGCGCGGTGCGTTCGATCGGCTCTGCCGCAACTTTGGCGCGGATGTCGCCGAGCGTTCCGCGCACGATGCGCTCGTCAGGCCAGCTCGCCCGGACCACGACCGCGACGGGACAGTCTGCCCCGTAGAACGGCGTCAACTCCGTCACGATCGTGTCGAGCGCGGAAATGGCGAGATGAATGGCAAGGGTTGCCTGCGTTCTTGCAAACGAGACGAGCTGCTCGGTCTCCGGCATGCGCGAGGCGCGCCCCGGCATGCGCGTGAGCACGACGCTCTGCGCCACCTCCGGAACGGTCAATTCGCAGCCGAGCGCCGCCGCGGCCGACGCAAAGGCGGGAACGCCCGGGGTGAGGG
>DASXIG010000583.1:0-9089 GCA_036498105.1 Xanthobacteraceae bacterium
GCTCGGCCCGAGCGGTTGCGGCAAGTCGACCTTGCTCAACATCCTCGCCGGTTTCGAAAAGCCCGACGCCGGCAAAGTGCTCCTCAACGGCGTTCCGATCGAGCGTCCGGGTCCCGATCGCGGGGTCGTGTTCCAGGACTATGCGCTGTTTCCCTGGCTCAACATCCAGCAGAACGTGGAGTACGGGCTGCGCGAGAAGGGTATCGATAAAGCCGAGATACATGAAATTGCGCAACGTTTTCTCGCAATGGTCGGGTTGAGCGGGTTCGAGCGCCGCTTTCCGCACGAGCTCTCGGGCGGGATGCGCCAGCGCGTCGCGCTCATACGGGTGTTGGCGATCGATCCGAAGATCCTGCTGATGGATGAGCCGTTCGCGGCGGTCGATGCACAGACGCGCACGATCCTGCAGGAGGAATTGCAGCGCCTCTGGATGCAGACGCTCAAGACTGTCGTGTTCGTTACCCACAGCGTCGACGAGGCGATTTACCTCGCGGATCGCGTTACCGTGATGACCGCGCGGCCGGGAGTGGTCAAGGCGATCGTGCCGGTCGACCTGCCGCGGCCGCGGGATTCGACATCGGACGCATTCAATCAGTACCGGCGGAGAATCACGCAGCTCATCGAAGTGGAATCGCGGAAGGTCTTCGCGGCCGCAGCCTCGCATGGGTAAAATCGGCAGACCGGCCGACCTCGTCTGAACGCCTGAACGTCATGCCGCCTATTCTGGAAAACAAGCGTCACACCTCGCCTTCGGTGTTTCGCGCGAGCGCGCTGCTGCGGGAAGCTCGCCGTCAGAAGGGGCTCCCGGATGCCGCAGTTCCATCTATCTGCATTCTCGATCCCGACGGCGACATCGTTCGCCGCCTGCGCAGTACGGGACGTGCAAGCGCTTGCGAAACCTGGCCCTGCTATCACACCCGACTCGACACGTTCCTGCTGGGCAAGCAGCGCGTGGGCATTGTCGGATGCGCGGTCGGTGCGCCTTTCGCGGTTCTGGTCGCCGAAGAACTGTTTGCAAGCGGCTGCCGGCTTATCCTGAGCCTGACCTCGGCGGGCCAGATCAGCGCGGTCAGGTCTCCCCCCTATTTCGTGATCATCGAGCGCGCGCTGCGCGACGAAGGGACGAGCTATCACTACGCGCCCCCGGCGGACTATGCCGAAGCCGATCCGGCTCATGTCGCGCTCGCCTGTGCGGCCGTGAGCGCCGCAGGTCTGGATGTCCTTGTGGGTACGACCTGGACAACGGATGCGCCGTTCCGCGAAACCGCGGAGGCGATCGAAGCGGCGAAAGCAAAGGGCGTACTCGCGGTCGAGATGGAAGCTGCCGCGCTTTATGCTTTCGCGCGCGCGTCAGGGGCCGCCGTTCTGTGCCTCGCGCATGTCACCAATATGATGGGCCAGACGCAGCATGACTTCGAGAAAGGCGCGCACGACGGCACGCAAGAGGCGCTCACATTGCTTGAAGCGATCGCCTCACACGTGGCTATCCAACTCCTCCCGAGCGCGTCGGCGTAGGGGCGGGTTAGGCGTACTGCGTCACAAAACACGCAATCTGTCATTCCGGGGCCGCGAGCATAGCGAGCGGAGCCCGGAATGACAGCGCAAGCAGGAACCAATCCAGCCCCGGCTCCGTTCCTGGGGCGTCATGCGCACGGAGTATCCGCACAGCCAGAAGACCGGGATGGCTTTCGCGCTGCATTTTGCCGTCTGCATATTGGCGTGCAGCCTTCTCGGGTTTGGCATTTACAGCTTGTTTCAGCCGCGCCGCATTCCGAATCCGGGACTGGCAGCCTACAGGCCGCCGCCTGCAACGGTCATAAACTATCCGGCAGCATCGCAGGTGGCGCAGGTGCAATCGACTACACCGGAGCCCGTTACCGAAGTGACCTCCAGTGAACCGCCTGACGAGACGACCGGCCAAGCGGTGCAGATCGCGGAACCGGCCCCCTCGACGAGGTCCGCGCCTGTCGTAGAAGCAAAAAGGCCGGCAGTGACGCGGACCGCACCCGCAATCAATGCATCGAGAGTTCGGAGCGCTCCGACCAGGACGCACGTCCCTTCGCCGAAGCCTGAGGGCACACCAGGCGGGATGGTTGCGGCTTACCCCGGCTATGCCACGATTCATTAGCCATTTGGCTCATCAAAATCGACGGCACCGGATTGTCCCATAGGCGTTCGACACAAGCTCGTCATGGTCGTCGCCGGACATGATCCGGGGATTAACCAGGAAATTCATCTGCTCCAACGAAGCTCTCGCGAAAAGATGGATGCGCGGGCCAGTGTCCCGATTCCGAAATTCGTTTCATCGTGCGGCAAGCTCATTTATGAATTTCGGAATCGAAGGACACTGGCAACCCTTTGATTCTAGTGTGGGTCTGGTTCAGAAGTCCGCAGTTCGACTCGCGGCAAGAATGATGCGGACTTCTGAACCGCCACACTAGTGCGGCGAATTTGAAGTTCCTATCAGTTGGCGGCGAGCTCGTTTAGGAACTTCAAATTCATAAGCCGCACTAGAAAGCATTGATATTGCTAGTGCTCCTTTGATTCCGAATTTCGCGCCCGAGGATGGCGCCAGGTGATGCGAAATTCGGAATCGGAGCACTAGGCGCGCGGTGACGGAGCGGCGTTGAAGCACCCAACAGAGAGAGCATCGGTCCTGGGTTCGTCGTGTCTGGCGATGCTCGCGGTCGGCGCCAACAGCACGGCGATCATGGCCGCGTTGCCGACCATGCGTACCGAGCTTGTCCTGAGCTCGGGCGGGGTGGAATGGGCGGTCAATGCGTATCTGGTCGCCTCCGCGGCCTGCATCGTGCTCGGGGGTGCGGCGGCAGACCGGTTTGGCGCTCGGCTCGCGTCGGTGGCCGGCTTGATCCTGTTTGGTGTTGCGTCCTGCGTCATTGCCGCCGCCGACACCCAAACAGCGCTGCTGGCCGGACGAGCCTTGCAAGGCGTTGGCGCAGCCATCGCGGTGCCCAGCACTCTGGCCGCGGTCGACGCCAGCGCCGCGCCTGGGCGCAAGGCGGCAGCCACCGGCGCATGGACCGGTTTCCTGATGCTTGGTTTCAGCATCGGGCCGCTGCTCGGCGGCGCGCTCACTCACGTCACGAGCTGGCGCGTGATCTTCTGGCTCAACGTCGCTCTCATGCTGGCCGCCATCGCCGGTCTCGTCTCCGCAGGCTCGGTGACCGCCCGTCCCTATGCCATGCAAAGCCGGCGCGCGGATTGGACGGGTTTCGTTCTGCTGGCGACCTTCATGGTGTCGCTCGTATTCGGGTTGCATGAGCTGCCGCATGCCGGGGCGGCACCGTTCACAGTTGTCGGGCCGTTCGCGCTGGCGGCGATCGCCTTGTTCCTGCTGGTGAGAGTCGAGGCCCGCGCCGAGGCGCCGCTAGTCGACCTGAGTTTCTTCGCGCGGCCCGCGTTCGTCATGGGCCTGGCCATCGGGTCGCTGTCGATGTTCAGCATCGTGACCCTGCTGCTCTACTTCAACCTCTATGCGCAGAGCGGAGAAGGCCTCGATCTCACGGCGTTGCAGGCGGGCACCTCGCTGCTACCGTTGAGCGTGGCATTGCTTGCACTCGCTCTTTCGGCTTCCGCCGTGGCGGCACGGGTTGGGCTGCGCAACGCCATGACCGGTGGCATGGCGCTGATAGCGCTCGCCAGCGTCATCATTGGCGCGTCTGTCGCCGGCGGTGGCATGATCCTCCTGGCGATCGGGTTTTTCGTGATGGGTACCGGTCTGGCTGTGCCCTATGCCCTGGCGCCGCGGCTTGCGCTGTCGGCTCTTTCGCCTGCTCAAGCGGGGCAGGGTTCGGGCTTGGTCAACGCCTGCACGTTTCTTGGCGGCAGCGCCGGGGTTGCCGGCGGCGCCACTGCCTACGCGCTGGGCGGATTCGCGGCCGTTCTGACGATGATTGCACTTGCTGGCATTATTGGCACTGCGCTCAGCCGTCGCATCTCAGACACACCGTAAGCGGCCGCGTTTCTTAAAGGTAACGCCGGATGAACGCGCCCGCGTTCACGAGCGCGCGGCGGCCTGGCTCCAGATGCGCATTCCACAAATGCCATGCATGGATCATATGTGGCCAGATTTCGAGCGTTACGGCTACGTCGGCTGCGCCCAGCACGGCGGCAAAACGCGTAGCGTCGTCGAGCAACGCTTCAGCCGACCCGACCTGGATCAGCGTGGGCGGGAAACTTCTTACATCGGCATAGAGGGGTGAGACCCGTGGGTCCTTCCCGTTCATCCCAGGGGCAAGGTACGCGTCTGCCAGTTCCTGGAGATAGCCCCGGTGAATTATGGGATCTGTGTTGTCCTTGGTAATGAGCGTCGAACCCGACATGGTCAGGTCCGTCCACGGCGATACGAGCCATGCACAAGCAGGAAGCGCCTCTTTGTCGTCGCGCAGCGCATTGACCAGGGCGACAGTGAGCCCGCCGCCCGCGCTGTCTCCGCCAATCGCGATGTGTGCAGGCGCGATGCCTTGCCTCCGTAGAAAGCGCCAGGCTGCCAGGGCGTCATCGAGGGCCGCGGGGAAAGGATGCTCGGGCGCCAGGCGATAGCCGACCGCCAGCGTGCGGGCCCCAGCCGCCCGGCCTGCCTCGGTCAGCATCCGGCGATGGCTGACGATCGAACCGGAACAATAGCCGCCGCCATGGAGAAACATCAAAACGCGAGCGGCGTCGCTGCCGGGAACGATCGACCACTCCCCCGGTATGCCGCCCAGATCGGTAGCAGTGAGCTGCACATCCTCGGCTGGAGGCCAGACGGAACCGACCTCGTCGAGCCTCTGGCGCCGCTCGGCCCAGCCGACGGGCCGGGGCTTTGCAGTCAACAATGCGCGCACAGCATCGATTTCGTCTTGAGCCATGGCACTTGGTTCCTGCGCGGCCGGGACGTGAGGCCATCCGCGAGTCTGGCGTCTCGTCTGCGCATGTCCTTTTTCGCAAAAGTGGTTCCCACTTTTGCGGGACATGCGTTAGCGCTTGAGCTTTACCGTGTAGGACATCACTCCCGCCCCGCAGCAGGGACAGCTCATCGCCACGAGCAGATTCTGCTTCTGCTCTTCATCCAGATCGGTCCGGTCGAGCATGCGCCGCGTCTGCTGCTCGAAGAGCTGATGCAGCGAGAGCGCGCCCCCGGAGACCTCGCCGCCCTGTCCTTGCAGTGCGGCTTTGGACGAGGCGGCGCGCGTGGCCTGCTTCGTTTTTTGGTGCCGTACCTTGCGCATCTCAGATCGACGTCCTCGCTCGTCCTTGCCTGGCTTGACCCGGCAATCCTTCCTCTTCATCAAGACTCTAACTTGCGAATAAGATGGATGCGCGGGTCAATCCCCGGATCAAGTCCGAGGACGCGCATGACGGGTAGCGAGCATATCCTCACTGCCGAAACTGCCGGGCTGCTTGGGCATATCCGATCCGAACATCAGGCGGCCGGGGATGCTTGGCCGCGACGCGAGCAAGCATCAGGCGCACATCGTTGGCGCGGTTTGCCTTAACCGCCGAATCGAGGAAGAGCTGCTCCAGGATGTCCTGCTGGGCGTGGCTGCCGCCGAGGCGGTGCATCTCGTCGAGGACCGGCTTCATCAGATCCACAGCATGGGCGTGTTCGCCTCGCCGATGCGCCAGCACCGCTTCGCAGACCGGCAATGCGATTCTCCTAATGACGTTCGCCGTGGCACCGGCGCCCACGCCGGCCTCGCACATTGCCTCGATCATTCGCCTCGCCACGTCGTTGCGCCCGGTCGCCGAGAGCGCCATCATCCAATGCGGCTGGGTGAAGGCCGAGAGGCAATCACCGATGCGCTGCTCAGCCTTGTCCGCGATCTCGATCCAGCGATCTCCCACGTCGATGCCGTGACGCTCCAGGCGGAACAGCATCGAGGCCGCATTCTGCACATCGATATAGAGATCGGGCAGCCGCTGCGTGAGTGGCGAAGCCAGATTGCGGAAGCACCGATCGTAGAGGTCGAGAACCGCGTCAAACTCGCGCTTCTCGAGATGAAACATGGCGCGATGCCACCAGAGGTGATGGATCAGGTTGTTACCACCGGCAAAGTATTGCTCGTGCTTGCCGAGGAGAGCGATGCCTTCCTCCTGACGGCCTTGCATCTCCATGACGTGCGCGACGGCATGGATCCCCCAGAAGTCGGCGGGGTCGATTTCGATCGCCTCCCATCCGGCCGGCTCCGCCAGGGCATAGTTGCCGCACTCCTCATTAGCGAAGCAGCGGCAGGAAAGAATAGTACCATAGCCCGGAAGGTCCCGGCTCCATTTTGGGAAGACCTGCTCGACAGAAGCACGCATGGCCTCGGGTCGGCCGAGCCAGAAATTGTTGAAATGGGCAAGCCGGAAAGCAAGCAGGTCCATCGGATGCTCCGCCACGATGGCGTCCCAGATGGCGAGGCTTCGGTCGATGTCGCCCGCGATCCAGGCATCGAGCGCGTCCACGTGAGCCCGCTCCCGGGCAGTGGCCCTCGCGGTCATCGCGCGGGCGGTACGTGCCGCCTCCACCGCGGCCGGCACGTTGGCCAGCTTATAGGAAAGCATGGCGAAATACCCGGCCAGACAATGCGCGAGGACGAACTCGGGATCGACTGCGAGGGTTTGCGCGAGGTGCTGCGGAGCATCCGCGCGGTATTTCAGATAGGCTGAGAGCGTGCGCTCAAATCCGGCCGCTCCTTCCCGCGAGGAAGTCGAGAGCGGCAGCCCATGTTGATCCTGAAACATTGCCTGGGGTTCCAGAAACAAGGAATCCATCATGCGCGGGCTTGACCCGCGCATCCATCTTCTTCGCAGAAAGGGTCTTGGTGAAGCGGATGGATTGCAGCGGACCTTGGGCCGCCGAGGTCCGCATTATTACATAAATGCCTCAAGTCGGGTAAACCCGACTTGAGGTGTCAAGCCCGCAATGACACCTTTATGTCAGTCTCGCGCCGTACTGCAATCAAAACGCGGGCGCCGGACGGCGCGGCGGACGGCCTAGTCCCGCCCCGGGAGCGCCGGGCATGGGACGCGGTTTCATCGGCAAGAGGCCCTCGCGCTGCAGGCGCTTGCGCGCGAGCTTGCGCGCCCGGCGGATCGCCTCCGCCTTCTCGCGCGCTTTTCTTTCCGAGGGTTTTTCATAGTGGCCGCGAAGCTTCATCTCGCGGAAGATGCCCTCGCGCTGCATTTTCTTCTTGAGCGCCTTGAGGGCCTGATCGACATTGTTGTCACGGACGAGAACCTGCACGCGTGATTCCTTCTGCTGTGATCCTGTTGCTCCTGGATGATCCGGGAATGTGTCTGAGCCCGCCGACCTGCCGCCTAAGCGCGGTCGCGCGGGCCCTGTGTTGCGCGCGCATGTAGCAGAATCGGGCTTAAGAGTCCATTACATTGGCGTGCATTTGACGGCCCGCCCGGATCTACCCCGGCTCGTGTGTCACCCGGGTGACATGTCCCATCTTGCGCCCGGGGCGCGCTGCCCCTTTGCCGTAGAGATGGACGCTTGCGCCCGGCTGCGGGAGCCAGCGTGCGTAATCCTCGATCTCGCTGCCGATCAGGTTGATCATCTCGATGCGGCCATGCCGCAGCGGACGGGCCAGCGGCCAGCCCGCGATGGCGCGCACATGCAGCTCGAACTGCGACACGCTCGCGCCGTCGATGGTCCAGTGACCGGAATTGTGCACGCGCGGTGCGATCTCGTTGACCAGTATGCGGTGCTCGGCGCCCTCCGGCAGCACGAACATCTCGACCGCGAGCACGCCCACATAGGCAAAGCCCGCCGCGATGGCTTCAGCGATCTGTTTTGCCTCCACCCGGAGCTGCCCGGGCACATCCGCCGGAACGCGCGAGGTCTTGAGGATGTGGTCGCGATGCTCATTCTCGATCAGCTCGAAGCATTCGACCTGCCCGTCGCGGCTGCGCGCCGCGACCATCGACACCTCCCGCTCGAAGGGCACGAAACCTTCCAGGATCGCGGGCTGCGCGCCGATGGCGCGCCAGGCCGCTGCCGGATCACTGCCATTGGGAATGCTGATCTGGCCTTTGCCGTCATAGCCGAAGCGCCTGGTCTTTAGGATGGCCGGCCGTCCCGTTTGATCGAGCGCGCGCAGCAATTCCTCGGGCGAAGACACTTCTGCGAAGGAGGCCGTAGGGATGCCCAGCGAGCGAACAAAATTCTTCTCGCTCAGGCGGTCTTGCGTGATCGCAAGGGTGCGCGGGTCGGGCAGCACCGGCTTGCGCGCGGAGAGGAAGATCGCAGTCTGCGCCGGCACATTCTCGAATTCGTAGGTGATGACCTCGACATCGTTGGCGAACCGGTCGAGGGCCTCGACATCGCTGTAGTCGGCGCAGGTGACACGGTGCACCACGTCGAAGGCGCATGAATCCGGGCTGGGGGCGAACACGTGGCATTTGAAGCCGAGCCGCGCGGCGGCCAGCGCAAGCATGCGGCCGAGCTGCCCGCCGCCGAGAATGCCGATGGTCGAATCCGGCTTCAGCACGACTTTCCGGCGCGCCTCCGGCGCAGCTTGTTTGTGGCCGCGACATCCAGTTCGAGCGTAGCGTTATCAACCACCACGCCGTAGAGCTGCCGGGCGGCTTCCGCCGTCACGTAACCCTGCCGGACGTCGTTGGCGACTTGGGCGACCGGCCGCAGATGCGGGCTGCCGTGGCCACCGCCTCCGCCGGAGCGGATCTTGAAGGCGTCCCCCGGACCGAGCTGCGCCACCAGCACTTTGGCGTTGGGGAAATCGGTTTTCCACGTCCCGCCGATGCGCAATTCCACCGCGTTGCCGGTGCCGTCGAGCCCGCCGTCGAGGCCCCAGGGGCGGCAATGGGCGCGGTCGCTCTGATTGTTGACCATCATGGGCGAACGCGCGCGCACCACCCGCTCGACCCCGAGCCCGCCGCGATGCCGGCCGGCCCCGCCGGAGTCCGGAACGAGCGCATAGCGCTCGACCACGATCGGAAACTTGAACTCGGCCTGCTCGTTCGGGCTGTTGTGGGTATCGCCGTCATTGATGCAGACGGTGGCGGAAACGCCGTCCTCGCGCATCTTCGCCCCCCAGCCGCCGCCGAGCGGCCCGAAGCTGCCGATGAAGAACTCC
>DASXIG010000584.1:0-3648 GCA_036498105.1 Xanthobacteraceae bacterium
GCCGGCGGCGAACGGAACGACCATAGTAATAGCACGGGTTGGCCACTCCTCCGCGCGCGCAGCGGCGAAGCATGCGAGAGTGCCGAGCGCAATGGCGCCCAGCATTCGGCGACGACTCGGCGCGGAGCAATGTCGCCGAGATGCTCTATGTCGTACTGGCCTTCTCAAGCTTGATACCAATCGCCGCGTGGCAGACCGCAAGCGCTACGCCTTGGGCGGAAGAATCGCGATCGCTTCGACCTCCACCAGGTAGGCCGGATTGGCGAGCCGCGATACCTGCACCAGGGTGCTCGCGGGAAGTGCTGCCTTGTTGGGGAAATATGAGCCGCGTACCTCACGGAACTCGACGCCGTTGGCTTCGATATTGGTCAGGTAGCTTGTCAGCTTGACGATGTGCTCGAAGCCTCCCCCAATGGAGGCAAGCGCGGTCTTGATGTTTTCCATCACCTGCACGGCCTGGGCGTGGAAGCCCTCGGCGACCTTGCCGGTGGCATCGACCCCGGTCTGGCCTGCGAGGTAGATTGTGCGGTGCGGCCCGCTGACCTCGACCACGTGGCTATAAGTTGGCGGCTTCGACAGTCCTGGCGGATTGTCGAAGCGCAGGTTCGGCGGCGTCTGCGCCTGTGCATCGGTCGCGCCGCCCGTGGCGGCCGCGATGGTTACGGCGGCGGCAACGAAATCCCTGCGCGAAGTATCAGCAGGCTGGTCAGTCATGTTGTGCTCCTGAGTGCTCAAACGCCTCAGCGTAATCGGGACAGGGGCACGCCGGAAGCCCTTGGCGCCCACCCTATTGACTCGCGGGAATACGGAAGACCCCCTCGACGGGGCTGCGGAATAGGAGCAGTCTACGCAGCGACCGACCGCGGCGGCCCCTGCCGGGGTGTGCAACAGGGGAAGCGGGCCGGTCGAGAGCCCTGGTCCGAGCTGACCCCCAGCCCCCAGGGCTCTTTCTTGTTAGAAGACCGGTTTCAGCGTCTGGGCCGGCAGATACGGCAACCTGAAGCTCGAAGGATGAGCCTCCGGCCGGGCAATTGCATCCTTCTCGAACCTCCCGGCTTGCGCCCAAAGCATCACGGCAAACAAGCTCGTTATCGACAAAGCTACCGCAAGCATTATCAGTTTGTTCATGGCACCCGCTCCATTTCCTGCGGAGGGCAAAACGATTGCCCCGGGAGCATGACGGCCCTGCCATATCAGCTTGTCTCCAGTACCTGAGTGAAGCAGATCACACAACTTTCTTCGCAAGCGATACGTGATGTGGCTACCTGTTTGTGTTTGAGACCGCGGAACATTCAGGGTGCGGCATTCGAGGTGTCCAGCTAACAAGGCGCGGGTATGAAGACATTACTCGTGTTCACTCTGCGCCGTGCTGAGAGCTTCCAGAATGTGGACGCGGCTGGACGCGCCCCGCCGCAGCGGTCACAATGACGGGGCGGTACTCGTATCCCATCTTGATAGGCGTCTGGCTGCGATCGATTTGCAGACATAGCGGGTTTTTTCCCGCCGTCTCAGCAGATACGGCAATTTCGCGGGGTAGGGACGGCTGCAACTGGGCAGCTGACGACCCCACGGTGAGCGCGCTTCCGCAGGATGGGAACGATCGGGACAGCTCCGGCTGTGCCAACTGAATCGCCCCGAAATCTTTTTCGAACCCTTAGCGCTTGCGCGTCCAGGTGGTTGCTCCGCAGACGAAAACCACGCAGCCCTGGATTTTGAGGTGATTGACATCCTCCAGCACCACGGTGGCGGCGTTGGTCTTGCCGTCCTCGGGATCATAGACTTGCCCCGCCCACTTGTTGGGACCTTGCGCGCGCATCCCGATCAGGATTTGGACGCCCACGAGCGGCCGATTGCGCTTGCTCGCATCGGCGTTTTGGGTGTCCGTCATCGGCCTGCCGGTCTGCGGATCATTCGGGTCCTTGAGGGCAATGATCGTGGCGCAGAGGGCCCCGCCGCAGTCGCTCACGCGCACGGTCGCCTTGCCTTCCTCCGTGAGCCAGGTGCCGTCCGGATCGGCGGCAAGGCACGTAATAGCTGACGCACTCACAAAGACAATCACGAGCAGGGAAGGGCGGAGGACCTTTAGGCGCATTATCGTGCTTGCTTCCATTTTCCAGCGCCCAAGTTGTTCTCGCGCGAACGCGGCCAACGCAAAACCAGTAGCATACGACCCGTTTCGGTAGAGAGCCGATGCATGGTGCATTGCTCGACCGGCACATTTGTGTAAGGGTTGCGTACAGTTAGAGATGCTCCGCCACTGCTGACCCGGTGCTTACTGCTCGAAACCGACGCAGAAAACACGAGCATGACAAAACACAGAAATCTTGTGTATGGTGAGCCCGGCGGGACTCGAACCCGCGACCCCATGATTAAAAGTCACGTGCTCTACCGGCTGAGCTACGGGCTCTTGCGAGAGGCCAATACGCCTCGGCAGCGCGCGATAAGCGCGCAGCCCTGTGTAACTGGAGCGCTTGGCAGGGTCAAGAACTGGGTCCGCGATGGAGCTGTTCAAGCCGGCAAGAGGGATTTATCTTCGTGGGCGAGAACCGCGCTCCGCCGCGGCGCGTGCAAGGAAATCCCGCCCATGCCCATCATCAACCGCGTTGCCGATCTCCACAGCGACATCACTGCGTGGCGGCGAGACCTGCATGCCCATCCCGAGCTCCTCTACGACGTGCATCGCACGGCGGGCGCAGTCGCGGACAAGCTGCGCAGCTTCGGGTGCGACGAGGTCGTCACCGGGGTTGGCCGCACGGGAGTGGTCGGCGTCATTCGGGGCAACGCGGCAGCGGAGGGTACCCGCGCGATCGGGCTGCGCGCAGACATGGACGCGCTGCCCATCGAGGAGGCCAATGCCGTCCCCTACAAATCCACCGTGCCGGGCAAGATGCATGCCTGCGGCCACGACGGCCATACGGCCATGCTGCTTGGCGCCGCGCGCTATCTCGCCGAGACGCGCAATTTCGCCGGCACTGCGGTCATCATCTTCCAGCCCGCCGAGGAGGGCGGCGCCGGCGGTAAGGCGATGGTGCAGGATGGCATGATGGAGCGCTTCCACATCGAAGAAGTCTACGGCATGCACAATTATCCCGGCCTTCCCGTGGGCCAGTTCGCCTTGCGTGCGGGACCCATGATGGCGTCGGCCGATCGCCTCGCGATCGAGATCGAAGGGAAGGGCGGGCACGCTGCCCGCCCGCATGCCGCCATCGATACGGTTCTGGTCGGCGCGCAGATCATCAACCAGATCCAGTCCATCGTCGCGCGCAACATCGATCCGCTGGAGGCGGCGGTGATTTCCATCTGCGTGTTCCAGGCCGGCTCGACCGACAATGTCATCCCGCAGACCGCGCATCTGCGCGGCACCGCGCGGGCCCTGCGGCCGCACGTGCGCGACCAGCTCGAAGCGCGGCTACAGCAGGTAGTCACCGGAACCGCGGCGCTCTACGGCGCGACCGCGAAGCTTACCTACAGGCGCGATTACCCGGTAACATCCAACCACGAGCGGCAGGCCGCGTTCGCGGCTTCCGTAGCAGCTCAAGTGGCGGGTCGCGATCGCGTGAACGAGAACGTCGCGCCCGTGATGGGCGCGGAAGACTTCTCCTTCATGCTGGAAGCGCGCCCCGGCGCCTTCATCTTTACCGGCAACGG
>DASXIG010000585.1:0-2714 GCA_036498105.1 Xanthobacteraceae bacterium
GACGCGCTTGGACCGCTTCGCGCGGAGCACCGCTGAGCTGCTCATCGCATATGATCCGCAGCCGCGGCTTGAGCGGCTCTTCGCCTGCGAGCAAGGCTGCGACCGGCTGACCAATCCATCTGAGCGTATAGTCGTTCGCAAGCGTGAGCTGCCCGTCCGCGGCCTGCGCAAGACGGGTAGCGCGCGCGTTGATCTCTCCGGCCAACGCCTTTTGAGCCGCCCCGGCGAGCGCCTTCGCTTCCGATCCTGCCGCCGCCGAAGCGGCGGGCGTGAACATGAAACCATCCAGTCGGCCGATCGCATGGCCTGCGACGACGACTTCACCATCCTTGCCGACGTCAGCCTCCAGCACCGAATTTTCCCGTAGCCGCCGCATCAGCACGCTGGTGCGGCGATCGACGAAACGCTCCGTGAGGCGCTCGTGGAGAGCGTCCGACAGCTTGTCCTCGATTGTGCGCGTCACCTCCTGCCAATGTTCCGGATCGGCAAGCCAGTCCGGGCGGTTGGCAGCAAAGGTCCAGGTGCGGATATGCGCGATCCGATTGGACAGGGTGTCGATGTCGCCATCCGGACGGTCGGCCTGCTCGACCTGCTGAGCGAACCAGTCGATAGGGATTGCGCCGTCGCGCATGAGAAAGCCGTAGAGCGTGGTGGCAAGCTCGGCATGAGCGGCAGGCGAGACCTTGCGATAGTCCGGAATTTGGCAGACATCCCACAGCCGCTCCACCGCTGAACGCGTCTTGGCGAGCGAACGAATGTCATCGTCGCGGGCAGCGTGTTCGAGCACCAGGATATCTTCGGCAATCGGCGCCCGTGTGAGCCCATTCTCGCTCGGTACTTGCGACAGCGAAGCCTGCAAAGCGCCCAGTGAGGAGAAATCGAGCGCGCTGTTGCGCCATTGCAGGACTTTGAGCGGCTCGAAGGAGTGTGCCTCGAGCGCGTGCGCGATCTCGGTCTCGAACGGAGGACATCTGCCCGTCGTGCCGAAAGTGCCGTTGCGCGTGGCCCTGCCGGCCCTGCCAGCGATCTGGGCAAGCTCGGCAGGATTGAGCTTTCGGAATTGATATCCGTCGAACTTGCGATCGGAAGCGAAAGCGACGTGGTCAACGTCCAGATTGAGCCCCATCCCGATGGCGTCGGTCGCGACGAGATATTCGACGTCACCGGATTGATAGAGCTCGACCTGGGCGTTCCGGGTGCGCGGCGAGAGCGCCCCCAGGACTACCGCCGCACCGCCGCGTTGCCGGCGGATAAGCTCGGCAATCGAATAGACCTCCTCCGCCGAGAAGGCGACGATCGCGGAGCGCCGGGGCAGGCGGGTGATCTTTTTCTCTCCCGCGAACGACAGCTGGGAAAGGCGAGGCCGGGTGAGGACATGCGCTCCGGGCAGGAGCCGCTCGACCATCGGCCTGACCGTCTGCGCTCCAAGCACGAGCGTTTCCTCACGGCCGCGATAGTTGAGCATGCGGTCAGTGAAGATGTGTCCCCGCTCGAGGTCGGCTGCCAGTTGCACCTCGTCTATGGCGAGGAATGCCACGTCGAGATCGCGCGGCATGGCCTCGACGGTTGCTACCCAGTAGCGCGGGTTCGGCGGCTTGACCTTTTCCTCGCCGGTGACAAGGGCGACTGCATCCGCACCGACACGCTCCGCGATCTTGTTGTAGACCTCACGCGCGAGCAGCCGCAGGGGTAATCCAATAATGCCGGAGGAATGGCCGAGCATGCGCTCGATCGCAAGGTGTGTCTTTCCGGTGTTGGTTGGACCCAGAACGGCCGTAACGCCCGCGCCGCGGGCGCCGGAGCCGCGGCGACTCTCAGGGGAGAAGAAGCTAGGCATCAATGCTGCTGAACTCTCAGACCCAAGCTCTTGAGCGTACCTCGTTTTCCGCGCGTCTGTGCCACATTGCGACGACTGCGGGTCACTGGGCGTCAAGTACCTTAATGTGTGGAACGGGGCTCGAACGAATCAAGCCCGAATCGCTTACTCCCTTCCTGTCGGAGTTCGTTCACGGCTACATGTCGCGGCAGCAGCCCCTCGTCTTACTACAGCTTGTAAAGGGGGTCGTTCGGGACGTCTTGAATGGGTTAAGTCACGCTCGGACAGTGGCTCGATCCCAGTGGGAAGGGCTTTCCAAGCGCAGGAGACGGTGCATTTCATTGGGTCTTTTGCGTCGTTCTGCTTGGCAGCGGCATGGCGATGAACTGGGTGGCTTCCATGGCCCCCACTCCAACGGGAGTGGGCACGGAAATTCGGTATGGTGCCACGATTCGCGTACCGGCAATCGGCGCTAGCCACAGTTCAATGTCGTGCAATTCCATGAGATAGCGGAGCGCATAGCGTTCCGGGACGTGTCCCGCAAGCGGCTGGAAATGAACCGCGCAAACCACGACCGGCCCCTGATAGCCTGCCTGTGACTTGACGTTTTCGAGCCGCTTGAAAGCCAGCTGCAGGTCGTAGCGCATCCTTCCATCGAAGATCGACAGCGTCCGCTGACAGGCCTGGGGAACGACGGTCTCGCCAGCGCCGCTCACCCGCACCAATGATGCGGTCATGGGGTCGAAGACCCCGTGTCGGTGAGCATCCGTAAGCGGAACTCGGGTCGGATTGGGCGTATTGGGCGGTTCGGCCGAGAATTCCTTCACGGTGCCGGCGCTGATCACCATGCGAACTTCATCGTATCTCTTATCCGTGGAGATGCTCGACGAATAGGTCG
>DASXIG010000586.1:0-4617 GCA_036498105.1 Xanthobacteraceae bacterium
AGATAGCGCAGCAGCTCCATGATCGGATCGAGGAGATCGTGCAAGAGGCGTATGCGCCCGAGCAGCACCCCGAGCGCGATGCCGGCGAGTGAGCCGGAGATGAAGCCGACGAGCACCCGGGTCATGCTGATGGAGACGTCGGCGAGGATCTCGCCGCTTGCGAGCATGGGAATGGCGGTGCGGATCACGTCAAACGGGGGTGGGATCAGGAAAGGATTGAACACGAAGCTCGAGAAGAGCTGCCAGATCGCAAACGCGATCAGCAATGACGCCACCGAAAGCAGGATTGCACGATACCGTCCTGCTGCTATGGCAATCGCCCGCAGGATGGCAGCCGGCGCCGGCTCTGGTGCGACTCGCTTATTCTCCTCGAGGACCATGAATGGTTGCTCAAGCCGGCGTCAGCTGCTCGGATCGCGCAATATCAGGCGCGAGCAGCGCCTCAATGTCACGAAAGATCTGCGCGGCTCCGGGATGGGTGAGATCGCGGGGACGCGGCAGATCGACGTTGAACACCGTCGTGATGCGGGAATGCGGTCCCGCCGACATCATCCCGATTCGATCCGCGAGCACGATCGCTTCCGAAAGGTCGTGGGTGACGAACACCACCGTCTTGCCGGTGCGTTGCCAGATCGAGAGCAGAACCGCATGCATGCGGCGGCGGGTGAGCGCATCGAGCGCGCCGAAAGGCTCGTCCATCAGCAATATCTCGGGCTCCACGACAAGCGCGCGGGCGATTTGCAGCCGCTGACGCATGCCGCCGGAGAGCTGCGACGGAAATTTGTCGCGATGGGAGTCGAGGTCCACCATGCGCAGGTATTTCTCGATGATGGCATCCCATTCGTGCCGGGGAACCTTGCGCACGCGCAATCCGAAGCGGACGTTTTCCTCCACCGTGAGCCATGGAAACAGCGCCGAGCCCGCGTCCTGGAAGAACATGACACGATCGCGGCCGGCCTTTGTCACAGCGACATCGCCGGATGTCACCGATCCGCTCGAGGCAGGTTCAAATCCCGCAAGGATGTTGAGCAGTGTCGATTTCCCGCACCCGGAGGGGCCGAGCAGGCAGAAGAATTCGCCTGTTCCCACGACGACGTCGACTCCATCGAGCGCGACATAGGGTGCATGCCCCGAGTTATAGGTCTTGCGAAGGCCGGTGACCCGCAACACGCTCAGCCCTCCGGCTGAAATGTCTGGAGCTGAGGTAAAGAAAAACCTAGAGGCACATCCGCGCGGGTGTCAATGAAGCTGATCTGTCTCACGGGCGCTTCCATTTCTGCTTCGATGGTCGTACGCTGACAGAAAAATTTAGACACGAGAAAAGCCATGCGACGTCCGGCCTTGCTCTGCGTGCAACTCCTCGGAGCGTTGCTCGCCGGTGCGGCAGACGCCCAGCCGGCGAGCAGTCCCGCACTCGACGGGAAGGAGCTCCTGGGCATGCGCCTGTTCAATCAGTCCTGCCGGGTCTGCCATACCAAGCCTCAGATGACGAGCCCGCTCTACGGCCCCGAGCTGTCGCAGACCTCTGCCGGCGGCAGCAAGGAAGTGATGACCGAGGTGATAAGCAACGGAACCCCGCGCATGCCTGGGTTCAAGCACCATTTCGATCCCGCGCAGATCGAAGCCATCGTCGACTACATCAGGACGATTCCGCCATCTTCGGCCGCTCCGCCGGCGCGCTGACCGATCGGCGCAAACGAGAGGTGAATGCGATGAACAGGACAGCCGCAATCCTATCCATGACCCTCATCGGCACGCTTGGGCTGCTCACCCTCGCGCGTGCCGGGGAGCCGATCCTGAACGGGACGGTCACATCGGCGGCAGGGGAAAAGCTCGCCGGCGTGACGGTGTCTGCCAAGCCGGTTGGCGGCACCGTCACCACCACGGTCTTTACGGATGACGGCGGGGACTACTATTTCCCGCCGCTGCCGGCGGGAAGCTACCGCGTTTGGGCGCAAGCCGTGACATTTCAGACCGCCAAGGCCATCACCAAGGCCGAGCGGGATGTGACCGGGGGCGGCAAGCAGGATTTTGTCCTCACACCGACCACGGATTTCGTCCGCCAGCTGCCCGGCAATGTCATGCTCGCCGCGCTTCCGGAAGAGACCGAGCAGGACAAGCGCATGAAACGCATCGTGCGCACCACCTGCACCGGGTGTCACACCCCGAGCTTCATCCTCCAGCACAGGTTTGATGAGGCAGGATGGAACGCGATCATCGAGCTCATGAAGAATGCCAACGTCTACGGCACGTTCGTGGGCAGCGAGCGCAGGCCTTCCGGCATCCTCGATTATCATCAGAAAGAGCTTGCGGCTTACCTCGCGCGCGCGCGCGGACCAGGCGAAAGCGCGATGAAATTTACGCTCGAGCCGCGTCCCTCCGGAGAGGCGGCGCGCGTTGTGTTCAAGGAATATGACGTTCCCCTGGACCCCGACGCGCGGCTTCCCGAGCATTTTGTGCAGAACGACGGCAGCGACTGGTCGCTCGGGACACCGTCGGTTCTCATCCCGGGCTGGGGCGTCCACGATGCCTGGCTCGATCTCGACGGCAAGCTCTGGTTCACGTGCAATATTCCCAACCGGCGTACGACTATCGGCAAGATCGACACGCAAACCGGCGAGGTGAAACTCCTCAAGGTGCCGGCGCCAAACGGTCTGGCAGCGCAGGCCCACGGCATGACGCGGGACCCGGCCGGCATCATCTGGTTCAACGTCAATAACGGGCGCGGCGGTCTCGGCCGGCTCGATCCCAGGACCGAGCGCATCGACGTCTACATGCCGCCCCCGGGGATGTCGCCGACCGGCGGTGCCACCACGGTGGACTACGACGGGCAAGGCAGGATCTGGGCGTCCGCTCCCGATGGCGCCTTGCGTTTCGACCCGCAGACGGAAACATTCACCGAATTCAAGTCGCTGACCTACAAGACCCCGAACGGCACCGGCGTGACCTACGGTGCCGCCGGCGATCGCAGCGGCAACGGCTGGTGGGCGGAAATGACCCTCGACACCATCGGCAAGGGCGAGGGGGCGACCGGCAAGTCGCAGGAGATCAAGTTGTCGCCCGTGCGGGAAGAGATGGAGCGCCTCACTCTGGAGGAGCGCAAGTTTTACGAGACCTATAATCAGCCCGACTTCAACAATCCGCTCCCGTGGGCGCAAGGACCGCGGCGCATGGGTACCGACAAGAATGCCGACGTCCTATGGGTTGGCAATTCCTGGGGCGCCAACCTCGCGCGCATCGACACGCGTACCAACGAGACGGCGTACGTGCCGCTGCCGGGCCAGCAGCAGCCCTATCACGTAGCGGTCGATAAGAACCACAATGCCTGGACCAATCTGTGGGGCGCCGATCGCGTGCTGCGCTACGATCCGAGCCGATCGCAATGGACGGGCTTCGATCTGCCCACCCGTGGAGCGGAGCCGCGTTACGTTTCTCTGCTTGAGCGCGACGGCGCACCGATGCAGGTCGTGCTGCCCTATTTCCGGGCGCGCAAGGTCGCGGTCATGACGCTCCGCAGCGAGCAGGATCTGCAGACGCTTAAGGCGCAAGCCGCGCGGTAGCGCAGCCTACGCCGCCGTGGCGGTGGCCGGAGCCGGTTGCTTGTACTCTACCAGCTGCGGGAGGACTTCGTTTGCAAACAGCGTGAGGTTGTCGACGGTATCGGCGTGCGACATCGGCCCGGCGTGCCCCATCATCAGCAGGTTGCCCATGCCGCCGCAGTACTCGCAGAACTCGACGATCTGCTGGCAGACCTGATCCGGCGTTCCGCAGAACAGGATGCCGGCCTGGATCAGCTCCGGCACGCTCGCGGTGCGCATATCGATGGCGCGGCCATCCTTGGTGAAGCTTCGTGGCGGCGTCTCCCCCCGCAGAATCCGCGCATTGTCCTCGACCGAGAGGAACCCGGGAGGGTTGCGGAACGGCGGATAGACGATCGAGCTTGTGCGCGGATAGCTCGCGACCAGCTCGCCTCGCGCCAGCGCCTCGCGCTCGTTCGATGCGACCGCGACCAGGCCAAGATAGCCAAAGCGGTCGGCCGGGGGCGGGGGCCGTCCTTTCGACGTGTACCCCTCGCGATAGGCATCGAACAGTGGGCGCGTGTTGTACCCCGTCCCGAGCGTCGCCATCACGTAGCCGCGCTCGCCCAGCACGCGCGCGTTGCTTTTGGTCCCGGTCGTGCTCCAGATCGGCGGGTGCGGCTGCTGCCAGGGACGCGGCCAGATGTTCACCTGGCGATAATGGAAATGCTCGCTCTCCCAGTTGAACGGGCCGTCGTGGCTGGTCATGGCCTTGATGATGAAATCGTGCGCTTCCCAGAAGCGCTCGGTGACGCCGACCGGGTTCTGATTGGAGGCGGCAAACTCGTAGGGCACTCCCTTGATGAAGCCCATGTCGAGCCGCCCGCGGGAGCTCACATCGATGTTGGAGAGCTCCTCGGCAACGCGCAGCGGATCGGGCCGGTGCCCGATCGGGTAACCGAGTACGAGGAGCCGCGCGCGCTTGGTCTGCCGCGCCAGGATCGAGAGCCCGACTACGACCGTGGACGACATGCAGGTCGCGGTCTGATGATGCTCGTTGAGCATGATGTCGTAGCCCAGTTCGTCCGCGAGCAGCCAT
>DASXIG010000587.1:0-2673 GCA_036498105.1 Xanthobacteraceae bacterium
GTTTCCCCGCTCCTGCCGCGCGGCTCGCCGAAGGCGACGGCGTTGAGCCGCAGGAACAGGGCGGCAAAGCCCACGAGGAGCCCGAATACCAGCACGATGGCGAGCCACGGCGAGCGCGCAAAGGTCGAGGTCACTACCAGAAACTCGCTCGTGAAGATGCCAAGCGGCGGCAGACCCGCAATCGCGACTACTCCCAGGACCAGCCCCCAGCCCAGCACCGGGTTGCTCTGCGTCAGCCCTCCCATATCGGCGATCCGTTGCGTGCCCTTGACCTGAGCGATGTGGCCGACGGCAAAGAAGATCGCGGATTTGGTGAGGGAATGCATGGTCATGTGCAACAGCCCGGCAAAATTCGCGAGCGGCCCGCCCATGCCGAATGCAAACGCGATGATTCCCATGTGCTCGATGGAGGAATACGCGAACATGCGCTTGATGTCGCGCCGCCGGTACAGCATGAACGCGGCGAACACGAGCGAGATGAGCCCCATCGTCACGAGGAGCGGCCCGGGCGCAAGCGCTCCCGGATTGACCGCAAGCAGCATCTTGAAGCGCAGCAGGGCATAGAGCGCAATGTTGAGCAGAAGCCCGGAGAGCACCGCCGAGATCGGCGTGGGACCCTCGGCGTGCGCGTCGGGCAACCAGGCATGGAGCGGCGCGAGCCCGACCTTGGTGCCGTAACCGAGCAGGAGGAAGACAAAGGCGAGATTGAGAAGCGCGGGGTCGAACTCCGCAGCGCGGGCGACCAGGCTGGTCCATACCATGGCATCAGGGGCTTCGCCGATCACGGGCCGCGCTGCCATGTAGACCAGGATGGTGCCGAACAGGGCGAGCGCTATGCCGACGCTTCCCAGGATGAAATACTTCCACGCCGCTTCGAGCGCCTCATGCGTACGGTAGATGCCGACCATCAGCACCGTGGTGAGCGTGGCGAGCTCGATGGCAACCCACATCAGCCCGATATTGTTGGCCACGAGCGCGAGGTTCATGGCGAACATCAGCAGCTGATACATCGCGTGATAGAAACGCAGAAAGACCGGCGTGAGCCGCCCGCTCTCCAGCTCATGGCCGATATAGCTCGCGCTGAACACGCTGGTGGTGAATCCCACGAAGGTGGTCAGCACGATGAAAACGTTGTTGAGATCGTCGACGTGAAAATACGGCCCCGGCCGCGGCCGGTCGAAAAACAGCGACAAGGCCACGACGAATGTCGCGAGCGCCGCCAGCACGTTGATGCGCGCAGTGAGCCGATAGCCGGGCAACAGTGCGAGCAGCATGGCTGCCGCCGCAGGAATGAGCAGAACGGCGGTGACGGGATCGAACGTCACGCCCGCTCTCCGCGATGGCTGTCGAGCACTTGGACATCGACGGTGTCGAAGCGCTCGCGGATACGAAACAGGAAAATCCCGATCACGATGAAAGCGATCAGGACGGAGAATGCGACGCTGATCTCGACCACCAGCGGCATTCCCTTGGCGCCGGTGGCAGCGAGCACCAGCCCGTTCTCGAGCGACATGAAGCCGATAATCTGGCTCACCGCGTTGCGCCGCGTCACCATCATCAAGAGACCAAGGAGCACGACGGAGAGCGCGAAGGCCAGGTCTTCGCGCGCAAGCGGATCCGCCTCGACCGTCACCCGCAGCATCACCACCATGGACAATGCGACCAGGCCCATTCCGATCAGCATCGCCGGCCCCACGCCGACGACCTTTTCGATCTCGCGGTGAATGCCGAGCCGCACAATGATCCGATGCAGCGCGATCGGGATGATGATGGCCTTGAAAACCAGCGCGATCGCCGCCGTCACGAACAGGTGCGGCGCGTTCTGCGCATAGGCCTGCCATGCGACCGACAGCGCCAGGACCAGGGCATGCAGCGCGTAGACATTGAGCAGCGCATAGAGGCGATCCTGATAAAGCTGCAGGAAGCTGATCAGCACCAGCGAGCCTGCGAGCATGTGGGCAATATCGAACGTCAATCTGCTCATTACAGGCTCCGCGAGACGAACAGAAGGAGCGTTGCAAGGAGCCCGAGCATCAGCGCGGCTCCGAGAAACTCGGGAACGCGAAACACGCGCATCTTGGCAATCGATGTCTCGAACACCGCAAGCAGGAGACCGCCGGCGAGAAGCTTGCCGAGATAGGCAAGCAGCCCGATGGCCAGTGCGGCAAAGCTCGCGCCCTGCCCGGCAAGCCCCCAGGGCGCGAAGATGCAGGCGATCAGCGAGACATAGAGCAGGAGCTTGAGGAAGGTGGAAAGCTCGATCAGCGCCAGGTGGCGCCCGGAATATTCCAGCACCATGGCCTCGTGCACCATGGTCAGCTCGAGGTGGGTTGCGGGGTTGTCCACCGGTATGCGCGCGTTCTCTGCAATCGCCACCATGACGACCGCGATCAGCGCAAGACCGAGTGAGACGCGCAAGCCCACGCCGGGCGAGACCATGAGCGCCGCGATGGTCGAGAGCTGAGTCGAGCCGGCGATGAGCGCGAGCGTGAACACGATCATGATCATGGCGGGCTCCGCCAATGAAGCGATCATCACTTCGCGGCTCGATCCGATCCCTCCGAAGCTCGTGCCGACATCCATGCCGGCGAGCGCAAGAAAGAAGCGCCCGCTGCCGAGAAGCGCCGCGATGGCGATGAGATCGGCGGACCAGGAAAACAGAAGCCCGGTGCG
>DASXIG010000588.1:0-7413 GCA_036498105.1 Xanthobacteraceae bacterium
CACACATTTGACGCCCGTCATAACAGGCTGCGCATCGGCCGCATCTTGATGGCACGTGGGCGTGACGCAACCGACGTCGCAATAGTGACCTCGTTCGGCCCATGCACGCTCACCGGCTTCAAGGTAGTCACCGACGAGGTCACGTAGCGCCTGGGACCCACACAGCTTTACTCTCAGCGACTGGATATGAGCGCCTCAACATCGCAGCAGGAATGATTCCGGAATCGTCAGTGCTCTGCTACCGCGCGGCTCCTTCGCCGGTCGTGCTGGGAGCTGATGTGGCGGTGCTATCCGTCGTCGTGATGACCTTGTTCACGCCGTAGAGCAGCACCCCGACCGCAATCAGGATGACTACGATGAGGCCGACAATGGCGCTGCTGCTCCATGCGCCACCTGCGGCTGATCCCGTGCAGGCCGGGCCTCGCTTCGTCGCTCTGCGGTCTCGGTCTCGGATCATCGGCGCGCTCCTGGCGCCGCTCCTTCTACATACAATGTGTCAGTCGTTTGGCGGCCCAGGGGTGGGTGACGCGGCCCCGAGCCGCGTCCCCAGCTCTTTCACGACCACCCGTGCCAACACTGCGAGCACCAGCAGGAGCGGAGCGAGGACGAGTAGACAGTGGCGGCCGCCGGCTCTACGGTCGCCGCCCGTGCCATATCGCCGAAGCGAATTCCGATGGCCGATGCGGTCGCTGTCTCGACAATGCCGCAGATCGTCGGCCGAGTTTCGAGATTCTCGGAGCTTCGGCCGGGCTCTGCGGCAGGCGAGGTGAGATTGAAGCCGCCGAACGATTATTCTTTCGAGATTTTCAAGACGCCGCGCGCCTACGCTCTGCTTTCCCGGGCCGCCGCTGCACGCGAGGCTGCGGGAAGCATCCCTGTTCGAGGCTGACAAAGATGGTGCACGAATCGCCGCAAGCGAGGGAAGAACCCAAGGCGAAGGACAAGCCAAAGGCAACGGAGGAGGCGAAGGCGCAGGAAAAGCCAGAGCAAGCGTCAAGGGAAAAGCTGAACGCTACGCAGTCCTGGTTCGCCCATGTTCCTGCAATCATCGTTGCCGTCGTCATTGCCGCGGTCGCCGGTCAATCGATCTGGTACCTCGTGCGACCCGAGCCACTGCTGGTGCAGGGCGAGGTGGATGCCACACGCCTGGACATCGCGGCGCGCGTCGATGGGCGCGTGGGAGATATCCCGGTCGAGCGCGGGCAGAACGTGAGCGCCGGTGCCGTGCTGGTGCGGATCGATAATCCCGAAACGCTCGCAAAGCACAAGCAAGCGGTGGCGGCCAAGCTCGTCGCCGAGGCCCAGCTCGCCAACGTCAATGTCGGCACGCGTCCCGAAGTCATAGCGGCGCGCAAGGCCGCTTATGAGCGTGCGCAAGCGAGCGTGATCTTGGCCGAGAAGACGTACGACCGCACCCGCCAGCTCGCCGAGCACGGCAATGCCCCCCAGGCGCGGCTCGATCAGGCGGTCGACACCCTGCACGAAAGCCAGCAGGCCACGGATCAGGCCAAATCCGCCTACGACCAGGCGATCAACGGCTATACGGCCGAGGAGCATCAGATAGCGCGGGCGAACGTGCAAAAGGCGATTGCCGACATCGCGAGCGTTCAATCGATCATCGAGCAGATGGTCGTCTACGCGCCGGTCGCCTCGCAAGTCTACAAGCGCAATGTGGAGCCGGGCGAATACATCTCGCCGGGCGTGCCACTGGTGAGCTTGATCGATCTCAATGACATGTGGATTCACTTCGATCTGCGCGAGGATCTGGTCAAGACGCTGAAAATAGGCGACCGCTTCGAGGTTCGGGTTCCGGCGCTCGGCGACCGCAGCATCACCGTCGAAACCAAGCTGATTGCAACCAGGGGCGAATATGCGAGCTGGCGCGCCACGCGCGCCACCGGGGATTTCGACCTGCGCACGTTCTCGATTCGCGCCTACCCCGTCGACAAGATGCCGGAACTGCGGCCCGGCATGAGCGTCTACACCGACTGGCGCGCGCGCCGATGAAGCGGGCTCCCGAGCCTGGATTTCTGCTCGTTGCGCGGCGCGAGTTGCGGTGGTTGCTGCATGATCGCGCAGCGCTGATCCTCATCTTTGGCGTGCCGCTTTTCGCCTTCGCTATTCTGACCGCGGTGTTCAGCCATCCAGTGATCCGAGATCTGGGGCTGGTCGTCGTCGACAACGACCGATCCGAGACTTCCCGGGCTCTTGTGGAATACCTGGCTGCATCGCCAAGTCTCAGCATCGTGCGCCGCTCCGGCGACCTCGCTTCGGCTTCGAGTGCGATCCGGTCGGGCGAGGCAATTGCTGCCGTCTATGTGCCGCCAGATTTCGAACGCGATCTCAAGGCGGAGCGGCGCCCGCAGGTCGTGGGCTTCTACAATCAGCAGTTCCTCACAGCCGCGGGGATCGCGTCACAGGGACTGGGTGATACCCTCCTCGCCGCTGCAAGCCGCGTGGCGCCAGCCAATCAGGCGGCACCGACGGCTGCGAAGATCGGAACGCTCGCCGCCGAGACCATCGTGCTGGTCAATCCGCAACGGAACTACGCGCAATTTCTTCTGCGTTCGCTGCTGCCAATGGTGCTCCATGTGGTCATCGCTCTCAGCGCCGGCTACGCGGTGGGCTCGGAGTTTCGGCGGCGAAGCGTGCGCGCCTGGCTCGCCTGTGCGGGCGGCAATCCGATCGTTGCGCTCGCGGGCAAGCTCGCGCCGCTGTTCGCGATCTTCTTTGGCATCATGCTGACGGTTCCGATCATCCTGGAGGGAGCGTTCGAGATCTCGTTCAAGGGCAACGTACCGATGATGTTTGTCGCAGGGGCGCTGCTGATCGTCGGCTATCTCGCGCTCGGCGCGCTGTTCCAGCTTCTGGTGCGCGATCTCGCGACCGGGCTAGGCCTTACCGGCCTGGTCGTCTCACCCGCATTCGGCTACGCGGGCGTGGGATTTCCGATCCTCGGCATGAACGCGTTCGCGCAATTCTGGAGCGCTCTGCTGCCGCTGCGCTGGTACATGGCGGTGCTGTTCGGGCAGGCAGCGCGGGGGCTGCCGATTCGCGACTCCGCGCCATCCTTCGCTGCGCTCGCCGCGTTGGCCGCGCTCTACGCATTGCTGGCATTTGTCCGTCTACGTGCGATCGGCGAAAATTTCACCAGCGCGGCGGCTCCGAAAGCGCCGATGGAGGCTACTGACGCGCCGCGTGGCGTCGCGGGAGCCTTCGCCGCCGAATGGCGGCGGGTGCTCGCGCTGCGCGGGGCCTTCATCCTGCTCGTAGTGGCGCCGCTGGTGTACGGCGTCTACTACCCGCAGCCCTACCTGACGCAGATCCTGCGCGCGATCCCGATCGCGGTCGTCGACAACGATTTGACGGAAATGAGCCGGGACATCGTCCAGACATTGGATGCCAGCGGCGCAGTCAAGGTTGCCGTTCGTGCCGGCACGCTCGCCGAAGCACGCCAGTCGCTCGATCGCGGCGACGCCTTTGCCGTCGTGGGTATCCCACCGGGTACGCAACGCGACGTGCTCAAAGGTACCGCGGTTCGGGTTCCGATCTATGCCGACGCCACTTACCTGTTTATTTTCAGATCAACCGCTTCCGGCATTGCCGCCGCGGTGAATGCGCTCTCATCCGAGCTGGCCGCGCGTGGCGCGCGCACCGACGGCAGCCTCGCCAAGGCGGCACTCGCCTCCGCAAGCCCGGTCGATATCTTATTGCAGCCTATCTTCAACCCGGTTGGCGGCTACGCCAGCTATGTCGTGCCGGCGGCCTTCGTGCTGATCCTGCAGCAGACGCTGCTGATCGGCGCGGCGATGCTGACCGGGGGCGCACTGGCGCAAGCCGTTGCGGGGCCGTTTGCAACCGTGCTCGGTCGCGGCGTCGCGCATCTGACGATCTATCTGCCGGCCCTCGCGCTTTATTTCGTCGTGCTGCCGCGCTTCTACGGCTTTTCGACGCTCGGCCACGTCATCCCATTGTTCACGCTCGCGTCCTTGTTCATCCTCGCGACCAGTTTCATGGGTCAGGCGGCGGGCGCGTGGTTCAAGTATCCAGAGAGCCCGACGCTCCTCTTCCTCGGCACCAGCCTTCCACAGTTCTTCCTGGCCGGATTTTCCTGGCCGCGCGAAGCGATCCCCAAGCCGGTGCTCGCCGCGGGGTATGTGTTCCCTTCGGATTTCGCCATCGACGGCATCGTCCGGCTCGACCAACTGGGGGCAAGCCTCTGGGAGGTGGCGCGTGACTGGCGAGCGCTTTGGAGCCTGGCCATCATCTATTTTGCGCTTGCGGTAACGTCTGCGTATCTGCCTCGGCGGAGGGAGCTTCGTGGCTAGTGCCGCCGATTTGAATTTCCTACAGTGGGTACCGCGAGCTCGTAAAGGAAATTCAGATCGTAAAGCGGCACTAGAATCATAGCTTTGCTAGTGCCCCTTTGCTTCCGAAGTTCGTGCCCGAGGGTGCCGCAATGTATCACGAACTTCGGAAGCGGGGCACTAGCTTGCGGCCCGCGCGCATCATGGTCGCACTTGCCTTCCTCGCAGGGGTGGGGAGCACGGTTGCGTATTTCGCACGACGCGCCGAGCCGGCCCCGCCCATCGTCGGCATTGTGCGCTCGACCGAGATCCGGATTGCTCCCGAGGTCGGCGGACAGCTGGAATCTGTCAAGGTCCGGACAGGCGCGCGTGTCCGTGCCGGCGATACGCTTGCCCAGCTGTCCGCGCTCGAGCTCACCGCAGCGGTCGAGCAGGCGCGCGCCGCTCTTGCTGCCGCGGTCGCCTCCCGCGACAATGTCTATGCCGGCGTGCGCAAGGAGGAGATCGCCGGTCTTGCGGCCCAAATCGACAAGGCGAAATCCCGGCTGGCCTATGCGCAATTGCAACTCGACCGTGCCGCCTACCTTGCGCGCGACGCCATCGCCTCGCAGCAGACGCTCGATCAGGCCGAGAATGATGCGGCAACTGCCCGCGCTGACGCCGCCGAAGCGGAAGCAAATCACGCCGCCGCCGTAGCCGGGCCGACCAAGGAGGAGCGCGCCATCGCCGATGTGCAGGTGGAGGCCGCCGCAGCCGCACTCGCAGTCCTGGAGCGACGTCTGGCGAAGACCACTCTGCGCGCACCAGAGGACGGTGTCGTGGGCGTGATCGTGGCAGAAGTCGGCGAGGCTGTGTCCGCCGGCCAGCCGGTGCTCGTGATCGAGGCAGCGGGAAAGAAGTGGATGTCTTTCAATGCGCGAGAAGATTGGCTGCGCGGCATCGCGGTGGGTACGACGGTCCAGGTGCGTTCACAAGATGTGACGACAGCGGACACGAGCAGCGCGATTCCCGCGCTCGTCACCGAGCTCGTGCCGTTGGGGTCGTTCGCGACGTGGCAGGCCGAGCGCGCCGTCGGCGATCACGATCGCAATACGCTGCGCCTGCGCCTCGATCCCACAGGCGGCTCGGTTCAGCTCACCCCGGGGCAGACGGTTTGGATAGCGCGCTGAACGATCTCTTTCGTAACCTTCGTCTTGTCGCGCTGGATGCCCGGAACTACCGGGCAAGCGCGGGCTTTGGTGCCGCCGCGATTCCCATCTGCTCCAGCATGCGCGCGACGCGCAGCGCGATGTCCTCGCGCCAGGGCGCGGCGATGATCTGCACGCCGATGGGCAGAGGCTCGAGCGGGACCGGCACGACTGCGACCGGCAGCCCCACGAACGAAATCGGCTGGGTATAGACGCCGATATTGGCGCGCAGCGGGATCTCGGCGCCGTCGAAAACGAACGTGCTCTGCCCGATGAGAGGCGCCGTGCAGGGCGTGACCGGTGCGAGCACCGCGTCTACCCCGGCGAAGAGCTCGAGCACGCGCGCGCGATACCAGCGGCGGAATTTCTGCGCTTTCGCCACGAGCGGGGCGGGGATCATCGCGCCCGCAATCAGGCGATCGCGCACGGCCGGGTCGAAGTCACGCGCGCGCGTGCGCAGGCGATCGAGATGGAGCGCTGCTCCCTCGCTCGCGGTGATCACATAGGCTGCGGCGCGCGCGCGGGCCGGCTCGGGAAATTCGACCTCCGCCTCGGCGCCTAGCGCGACAGCAACCCGAGCAAGCGCGATCTGCGCCTCGGGATATGTGCCGGCGTGAAAGTAACCGCCTGCAACGGCGATCCCGAGTCCCTCGATGCCGCGATCGATGAGCGGCGTCACTTTCTCGACCGGCCGATCCGCGCAGACGGGATCGCCCGGGTCATGGCCCTGCATGGCGTCATAGGCGAGCGCGAGATCGCGGGTGGAGCGCGCCATCGGTCCGACATGATCCAGGCTCGCCACAAAGGGAAAAGCGCCCGCGCGCGACAGCCGGCCATAGGTGGGCTTGAGGCCGAAAATGCCGCAGAACGACGCCGGCACCCTGATCGAGCCGTTGGTGTCGGAGCCGAGCGCCAGAGGCACGACCCCGGCGGCCACGGCTGCCCCGGAGCCGCTGGAGGAGCCGCCGGTCATCCGGCGCAGCTCATGCGGGTTGTGGCAATCGCCGTCGTGCACATTCTCGCCGGTGAAGTCGTAAGCGTACTCGCCCATGTTCAACGCGCCGACCAGCACGGCGCCCGCCGCTTCGAGGCGCGAGGTCACCGTTGCGTCCCGGCTCGCGGGCAGCCGCTCGCGATTGATCTTCGAGCCGGCGATCGTCGACAGCCCGGCGATATCGAACAGGTTTTTCACCGCGAAGGGCACGCCGGCCAGCGGCAGCGGCGCGCTTGCGTCCCGACACGCTTTGTCCACCGCCGCTGCCTTGGCGAGCGCGCGCTCGCCGAGCACGGCGGTGAATGCGTTGAGCGCCGGATTGAGCTCGCCGATGCGGGCAAGCGCCGCGGTGACGATATCGGTTGCGCTCGCCCGGCCCGCACCGACCGCTGACGCAATCTCGCTCGCCTCCGCCCAGGCGGTCTCCATCCTATCGCCCCCGGGATATGCTGCTTTGGTCTTAGGCACCAGCATGTGGCCCCTGGGTCCCGGATCTTCGCTCGCCCGTCAAGTCGGGCTCGCTCGTCCGGGACACGAAAGCGCTCGTGTCCCGGCCGAGCGTAATGAGGGCTCCTTTTGCCCGAATGGAGCGAGAGCCGGGACCCAGGGGCCACACGATCGAATCTATAAGAGGGAGACTGAGCTCACCTACAGGCACCTTAGGCCTGGAATGTAGGTGCCGGCTCGGCTTCGTCGGGGAGCGGGAACTCCATGAACGACGCTGCCAGCCGCAGCGTGGTCGTGAAATTCGCCTCGATCGCCGGTTTCCACGCGGGCTCGATGACGAGACCGAGCACCCCCGCTGCCGCTGCGATGAAATCGCGTTCGTTTGCCCCGGGCTGCACCGCCGCCGGGCGCGATTTTCTCTTCCCGCGAGCGCGCGCTGGCGCGGGCTTGCGCTTCCTGCTGCGGGCCTTCATGCGCT
>DASXIG010000589.1:0-12724 GCA_036498105.1 Xanthobacteraceae bacterium
GCGCGCATGTTGCGCGCCACCGACCCTTATCTGCGCGAGCGCCTGCATGACCTTGACGAGCTCGCCAACCGTTTGATGCATCAGTTGCTCGGCCAGGACTACGCGCCGGCGCGCGACCGGCTGCCCGAAAATGCAGTCCTGGTTGCGCGCACCATGGGACCGGCCGCGCTCCTTGATTACGACCGCAAACGGCTGCGGGGCCTCATTCTGGAGGAAGGCGGTCCCAATTCGCACGTCGCAATCGTCGCCCGCGCGCTCGGCATCCCGGCGGTCGGGCGGATCGACAACGCGACCGGTCTGGTGGACCCGGGGGACGCAATCATCGTGGACGGGTCGGTCGGCGATGTGCATGCGCGGCCGACGCCGGATATGGAACGCGCTTATGTCGAGCGGGTAAGGCTGCGCGCGCGCCGGCAATCCCAGTATCTCGCGCTGCGGGACAAGCCGTGCATCACAAGGGACGGCGAAAAGATTTCGCTGATGATAAACGCTGGTCTTGCAGTCGACCTTCCCCATATCGAGGAGACCGGCGCTTCCGGCATCGGACTCTTCCGCACCGAGCTGCAGTTCATGGTGGCCGCAAGCTTCCCGCGCTCGGCCGAGCAGTTCTCGCTCTATCGGGCCGTTCTGGATGCCGCGGGCAACCGGCCGGTGACCTTTCGCACCCTCGACATCGGCGGGGACAAAGTGCTGCCGTTCATGCGCAATTTCGAAGAGGAGAACCCTGCCCTGGGCTGGCGCGCGATCCGGCTCGGACTTGATCGTCCCGGCTTGCTGCGCAGCCAGATCCGCGCCCTGCTGCGCGCGGCCGGCGGACGCGACCTGCATCTGATGTTTCCGATGATCGCGACGATCGAGGAATTCGACGAGGCCAAGTCCCTGGTCGAGCGCGAGCTCACCCATCTGCGCCGGCATGGGCACAAGCTGCCCGAGCACGTCGAGGTCGGCACGATGGTCGAAGTGCCGTCGTTGCTTTATCAGCTCGACGAGTTGCTCGAGCGGGTAGATTTTCTCTCAGTCGGCACCAATGATCTCGTCCAGTTCTTCTATGCCGCCGATCGCGGCAATGCGCGGGTAGCCGATCGCTTCGACAGCATATCGGCTCCCGTCCTGCGGGCGCTTGGATTGATTGCGGAGAAGAGCCGCCAGCATGGCAAGCCGGTCACGGTGTGCGGCGAGGTTGCATCCCAACCGCTCGGCGCCCTCGCTCTGATCGCGATCGGGTATCGCGCGCTCTCGCTGGCGCCGTCCGCCGTCGGTCCGGTCAAGGCAATGCTGCTGGGCCTTCACGCGGGGAAGGCCGCAGCTTTCATTTCGCCCTTTGTCGACGGCCCGATGGGGAGCGTGTCGGTGCGTGAACATCTGACGAAATTCGCGGAGCAGGAGGGGCTGCAGATTTGATGTCCTGCGGGCCTAGTGTGGCGGTTCGGAAGTCCGCTTCATTCTTGCGGCGAGGCCGGTTGCGGACTTCTGAACCAAAGCCACACTAGAATCATAGGTTTGCTAGTGTCCTTCGATTCCGAAATTCGTAAAAGAGCTTGCCGCACGATGAAACGAATTTCGGAATCGGGACACTAGGCATGCTTCCTGAGCAGAAACTCGACGCGCTGCTCGCCCGCCACGAGTTGGTGGAGACGAGCCTTGCGCGCGAGATGGTCCCGGACACCTACGTCAAGCTTTCCCGGGAATTTGCCGAGCTCGCGCCCATTGTCGAGACGGTGAAGCGCTATCGCGGTCTCCTCTGCGAGATAGCAGGGCTCGACGCGCTTATCGCTGATGCAAGCACCGATCCCGAGGTGCGGGCAATGGCGAGCGCCGAGAAGCCGCAACTCGAGCAGCGCCGTCTCGCGCTCGAGCAGGAAATCAAGCTCGCTCTTCTGCCCAAGGATGCCATGGACGAGCGAAATGTGATTCTTGAAATTCGCGCGGGCACCGGTGGCGACGAAGCTGCGTTGTTCGCCGGCGATCTTTTTCGGATGTACGAACGCTATGCCGCAACGCAAGGCTGGAAGGTCGAGATCATTTCCGCCAGCGAGGGCAGCATGGGCGGGTACAAGGAGATCATCGCGGAGATCCGGGGACGCGGGGCATTTGCCAAGCTTAAATTCGAATCCGGGGTGCACCGCGTGCAGCGCGTGCCGGATACGGAATCCTCGGGCCGCATCCACACTTCGACCGCAACCGTCGCCGTGCTGCCGGAGGCCGCCGATATCGACGTGATGATCAACGAGGCCGACCTGAAGGTCGACACGCTGCGCTCGGGAGGTGCCGGCGGGCAGCACGTGAACAAGACTGAATCCGCCGTGCGGCTGACGCACCTGCCAACCGGCATCGTCGTGATGATGCAGGAGGATCGCTCCCAACACCGAAATCGTGCAAAGGCGATGGCGGTGCTGCGCGCGCGGCTTTACGATTTCGAGCGTCAGAAGCGCGACAGCGAACGCGCCGCGGAGCGTCGCGGGCAGGTTGGATCGGGCGACCGCTCCGAGCGTATCCGCACCTACAATTTTCCCCAGGCGCGGGTCAGCGATCACCGCATCAATCTGACGCTCTACAAGCTTCCGCAAATCCTCGAGGGCGAAGCACTGGGGGAGGTCATCGATGCCCTGGTTACCGACCATCAGGCAGCCCTGCTGGCTGCGGAAGGGCAGCCGTCATGACGGTAGCTGCCGCGCAGCGCGAGCCTCAGGGGCGCGCAGGGGGATCCATCGAAGCGGTGCGACGGTCCATCGCGCGCGAGTTCCGCAGCAGCGGCCTCGACAGCCCGGACCTCGATGCGCGTCTTATTGTCGGGCACGCGCTCGGGCTCGACCACGCGGCCCTTGCTGCGCAAGGTAAGCGTTTGCTGGTGCCGGAAGAGCGGGCCGCAATCGCTGCGCTCGTCCGTCGGCGGCTTTGCCGGGAGCCGACCGCGCGTATCGTCGGCTACAAGGAATTCTGGGGACTGCGGTTCAAGCTGGGGCCTGAAACCTTCGTGCCGCGTCCAGAAACCGAGACTGTCGTAGAGGCCGCGTTACAGGCTCTTGGTGAGCGCAGGGGCTGCTCGTCTCTGCGCATCGCGGATATTGGTACCGGGGCCGGCACCCTCCTACTGGCGTTGCTTTCCGAGCTGAGGGGAGCGCTTGGCGTTGGCACCGACATAAGCCCCCCCGCGGTTGAATGCGCCCGCGACAATGCCGTCGCGCAGGGAGCCACCGCGGGATTCGTGGTTTGCAGCTTCGGAACAGCGCTTCAAGGCCCGCTCGACCTCCTGGTCTGCAATCCGCCTTACATACTGCGCAACGACATTGCGGCGATCGAGCCCGAAGTGCGCATGTTCGATCCGCACACTGCACTTGATGGCGGGCCGGACGGCCTCGATGGGTATCGTGCCATAGCTGCCGACGCGCGGCGACTGCTTGCGCCGGACGGCATCCTGGTTGTGGAGCTGGGCTTCGGGCAGGCCGGCTCGGTGCAGACCCTGCTTGCGGCCGCGGGCCTTGCATCGGCGCCGCCGCGACACGATCTTTCCGGTACGCCGAGAGCGCTGGTAGCCCGCCGGCTGCTATGAATACCGCACATCCCAGATGGCAAAAAAAGCACTTGGATTGCGGGTCAAGAAAGACTAGGTTCCTGGTAGGGAATCGACCCGAAATGCTAATGGCCGCTTGTGAGCCCTGTACGGGAAAAGGGAGAGCCGCGGCGGTCCGGAGAGCGAGCCAAGATCGCCGCGTGGGCTGGCGAATGGGTTTGCCCGGGACGAGATGCTTCATTGGTATGCGTCTGCCTTGGAGAATGAGAGGGCAGGCGTGCTGACGAAGAGGTGAGCAACGCCGTCGTAACGGCGGGGGGATGCTGCTTCGCAAAACGGAAGCCGATATCAAGACGGAAGCCGATATAGCGGCGTAGAGGCCGCACTTTAACGTCCTGCTTGGGATCGCGAATACGCGGATACCGCCGCGGTTGCGCGCGAGACGAAGATGGGGTGTTCGGGCAGGCGCCCGCATGCAAGCCAGCTTAATTGAAGGGATTGGCACAGGCAGATCATGAGAAACGGTCAGAATAAGCGGATGCGTGGGCGCAACAACCACCGCAAAAGCCACAATCCGATGGCGCGAGTGTTCGAGTCCAACGGGCCGGATGTGAAAATCCGGGGCAACCCATCTCACATCGCGGAAAAATACATTCAGCTCGCACGTGACGCACAAGCCTCCGGCGACCTCATCGCAGCCGAAAATTATTATCAGCACGCCGAGCACTATTATCGCGTGATCGCCACAGCGCAGGAGCAATTTCGGCAAAACAATCCTTACTACTCGCGCCCCGAAGGGGACTTTTCAGGCCCCCGGGATGAATCCTTCGAGGAGGGCGAGGACAACGAGCAGCCGTCTATGGGGAGTGGCGAACCGCGCTACGGCACGCGTGAGCCGCAGCCCTATATTCCTCGTGATCAGCCGTACCAGGAAGCCCAACCTCCGCAGCACCAGTCCTTTAGTCCGCCACAGGACGGCATGGATTCGGAGGCCGACGGCGACAACTTACCGTCCTTTATCACCGGCAACCAGCAGCCGATGCACCAGGCACAGCCGAGCTCCGGCCCTGCCCAGAACGGCCACGACGGTCGTCACGAGCGTCATGACCGTTTCCCATTGCACCGCCGGCGTCGCCGCCACCGCGGCCCGCGGCCCGACGTGCAGGGCGGCGGTGGAGGTGGAGGCATAGACGAGCCCTCACACCAGGACGACTGAGGCACTTCTCACCGTCGGGTCAATGCTCTATGCGCCGCGCGGCCAAGGCGCGAGCGCAGGCTCGAGCGCAGGCACCAGCCGCGTGCGACGGGCGGGTACCGCGCGATAAACCTGCTTGATGGCTTCCACAATGTGCACGCCGGCGAATGGCGCAGCGATGGTTGCGCCCACCCGTTCCCATGCGGTAGCCGATCGTAAGAACCATCCCCGCGCTACCGGCGGAACGTGCAGCGCTTCGCCCCATCCCGTCGGCGTGAACCAGGCCTCGCGCAGGAGATGGGTGATCTGCGAGCGAGAATACGGGCGGCCATGTCCGAACGGTGTCGTGTCCGTGCGCGCCCATACCCCGCGCCGATTGGGCACGACGAGCAGCAAGCGTCCGCCGCCTGCCAGCACGCGCCAGACCTCACGCAGGAGCGCGGTGGGATCGTGCGCCATTTCGAGCGCATGCACGAGGAGCACGCGATCGACGGCGGAATCGGGAAGCGGCATCTCAAGATCGTCCACAAGGGCCGCCAATCCCGGCCGGTTGCTCGGCCATTTCACGACTCCCTGTGCGGCAGGCATGAAAGCGAGGCACCGCTCTGCCTCCTCCCGGAACAGCCCGAGATAAGGCGTAGGGTAGCCGACCCCGACCACGCTCATGCCGCGGGTGTCAGCAAACCGGCGGCGGATGCCGCGGCCGACAAAGCGCCGCGCCACGACGCCGAGGGGCATGGCGTAAAAATTACGCAGGTCCACGACATCGATTGACATGATAGGCTTATATAGCTCGACAGAACCCTGGAAAATGTGCCCCGGAAAATCAGCAATGACAGCGCAAGTTCACTTGTTTCCGTGCCTGCAGGACAACTACGGTGTTCTGCTGCACGATCCGCAGACCGGCGCCACAGCCGCGATCGACGCCCCGGAAGCGGCTGCGGTCGAGAATGCCCTGCGAGCCAAGGGCTGGCGGCTGACCGACATCCTCGTCACTCATCATCATGCGGACCACACCGGGGGCATTGCGGCGCTCAAAGAGCATCATCGCTGCCGTGTCACAGCCCCGTTGCGCGAAGCAGACCGCATTCCGCTGGTCGATGCAACGGTGCGGGAGCATGACAATGTCAAGGTCGGTGCGCTCGAGGGGCGCGTGTACGAAACGCCCGGGCATACCGCGGGCCATATCACTTACTTCTTTGCGCCGGAGAAGCTGGCCTTTGTCGGCGATACGCTGTTCTCCATCGGATGCGGCCGTGTCATCGAGGGCACGCCCGAGATGATGTGGCAGTCGCTGTTGAAGCTGCGCTCTCTGCCCGATGACACCGGCCTCTACTGCGGGCATGAATATACGCAGGCCAACATCCGTTTCGCCAAGACCATCGAGCCGGATAATCCGGTGCTCGCCGAACGCGCAAAAGAGGTCGAGCAATTGCGCGCCAGGGGCAAGCCAACAATCCCCTCGACGCTTGCACAGGAGAAGGCCGCAAACCCGTTTCTCCGAGCGGATCTCCCGGATGTGGCAAAGGTGGTCAGGCTCGTCGGCCAGCCGGCGTGGAAAGTCTTTGCCGAGATACGGGAACGCAAGAACCGCTCTTGACGATGCCTGGTGCCGCCGATTTGAAGTTCCTACAGTGGTAGCCGCGAGCTCGTGAAGGAACTTCAAATCGAAAAGCGGCACCAGAATCTTAGGTTGCCAGTGCCCCTTTGCTTCCGAAGTTCGTGCCAGAGGGTGCCGCAATGCATGACGAACTTCGGAAGCGGGGCACTGGCCTTTCTCCTGCCGAGGTGATCCGGCTCCTCGATCTTGAGCCGCATCCCGAGGGTGGCTCTTATCGGCAGACTTTCCGTGACGTGCTCAAGGTCCGTGATGACAGAGCGGCATCCACCGCGATCTACTTCCTGCTCGCACGAGGCCAGCGCTCCGCCTGGCACCGCATCGATGCGGTCGAGATCTGGCATTATTATGCGGGTGCCCCACTCGATCTGTGGGTTGCCACGGATGAAGTAACCCCGGCGGCGCGCTCGGTCCTCGGCCCCGATCTCAGCAGTGGCGCAAGACCTCAGATCGCGGTCCCCGCGTACGCCTGGCAAGCTGCGCAGAGCACGGGCGATTGGACACTGGCCGGCTGCACCGTCGCGCCGGGGTTCGAGTTCGCCAACTTCGAAATGGCGCCCGCGGGATGGACGCCGGGCTGACGTCAGGGCGGTGTCACATCATGTATTGCCCGCCATTTGCGGACAGGGTCGAGCCGGTGATCAGCCCCGCATTGTCGGAAGCGAGGAACACGACGCACCGAGCAATCTCCTCCGGCTCGCCCAGGCGGCCAATGGGGATGTATGGCAGAATGTTTTTTTCCACTACCTCCGGCTTCATCGCTTTGACCATCTCGGTTGCGATGTAGCCGGGGCAGATTGCGTTCACGGTGATGCCGCTCTTTGCGCACTCCTGCGCGAGTGCCTTGGTGAAGCCGAGCTCACCTGCCTTGGCGGCGGAATAGTTCGTCTGCCCGAGTTGGCCTTTTTGTCCGTTGATCGACGAGATGTTGATGATCCGCCCGAACTTGCGCGCGCGCATTCCCTCGATCACCGGACGGCACATGTTGAAAAGCGAACTCAGATTGGTGCTGATCACCGTCGTCCATTGCTCGGGGGTCATGCGGTGAAACATGGTGTCGCGGGTGACACCCGCATTGTTGACCAGCACCTCGATGGGACCAAGCTCGGCTTCCACGGCCTTGACGCCGGCGGCGCATGAATCGTAGGAGGACACGTCCCATTTGTAGACCGGAATGGCGGCGGCAGCCTTGAATTTCTGCGCGGCCTCGTCATTGCCGCCGTAGTTCGCAGCCACCTTGTAGCCGGCTTGCGCGAGCGCTTTCGAAATCGCCTCGCCGATGCCGCGCGTTCCACCCGTCACGACCGCAACGCGTGCCATGAGTCGCTCCTCCCTGTGATCCGGCGAAGAGGGCCTTCGCCGTTAACGCTTATTATTTGTAGGCAAAGGCGCGCGCTTGCCTCGCCCTTGAAAGGTCATGCGCGCGCAACGCAGTCAAGCTTGCGCAGACTGCGTAAACTTGTCCGCGCTGCCCACGCGGTCGAAAAACGGTCGTGTTCGTGGCTACCGCTCCACGCACATGGCGATGCCCATGCCCCCGCCGATGCAAAGCGTGGCGAGCCCTTTCCTGGCATTGCGCTTCTGCATCTCGTACAGCAGCGTCACCAGAACGCGACCGCCCGAAGCGCCGATCGGATGTCCGATTGCGATCGCGCCTCCATTGACGTTGACCTTCGACGTATCCCAGCCGAGATCCTTGTTGACCGCGCAGGCCTGGGCGGCAAAGGCCTCGTTCGCCTCGACAAGGTCGAGATCCCCCACGTTCCACCCCGCTTTCTTGAGCGCCGCGCGGGACGCCGGAATGGGCCCGGTGCCCATGATCGCCGGGTCGACGCCCGCGTGCGCCCACGAGACGATACGCGCGAGCGGCGCCTTGCCACGCTTGGCTGCCTCGCTCGCCTTCATCAGCACTATCGCCGCCGCGCCGTCGTTGATGCCGGAGGCATTGCCGGCGGTTACCGTCCCATCCTTCGCGAAGGCCGGGCGCAGCTTGGCAATCCCGTCGAGCGTGGTGCCGTGCTTCGGATATTCGTCGGCGTCAACGACCACATCGCCCTTGCGCGTCTTCACCGTCACCGGCGCGATCTCATCCTTGAACTTCCCGCTCTTCTGGGCAGCTTCCGCCTTGTTCTGGGATGCGACCGCAAATTCATCCTGCTGCGAGCGAGTGATCTGCCATTGTCGTGCAACGTTCTCGGCGGTGTTTCCCATGTGGTAGCCGTTGAAAGCATCCCACAGGCCATCCTTGATCATGGTATCGACCATTTCGAGATTGCCCATCTTCACGCCGTTGCGCAGATGGGCGCAATGTGGGGCCTGGCTCATGGATTCCTGTCCGCCGGCCACAACGATTTCGGAGTCGCCGTTGAGGATGGCCTGATAGCCGAGCGCGACCGCGCGCAGCCCCGAGCCGCAGAGCTGATTGACGCCCCAGCCCGGCGTCTCCACCGGTATGCCCGCCGCAATAGAGGCTTGACGCGCGGGGTTTTGCCCCTGTCCGGCCGTGAGGATCTGGCCCAAGATGACTTCGGACACATCGGCCGGTTCGACGCCGGCGCGCCTGAGGGATTCCTGGACGGCCACCTTCCCCAGTTCGTGGGCCGGGAGCGCCGCAAATGCGCCGTTGAACGCCCCGACGGGCGTGCGGCATGCGCCCACGATCACAATATCGTCCTTCATCTGCTAACTCCTTTTATGTGGGGCTAGGTTATCTCGGGCCGGCCACCGAGCCGCTTTGTCCTGCATCACTTTAGTCTTGCATCCTTTTCTCCTGCATCCTTTTCTCCTGCATCCTTGGGCCTGGGTAGAACCCTGTCAATCCGCGTGCAGCCTCGACGGTATTCCGGAGCGACGGCTGCCTGCCCACCTGTCCGATTGGAGGCCCGGCCGGGCGGCAGCCGCTCACATTAATTGGGTGGCCGAATGAAAGAAAAACAGGCTATGCTGTCCCGGAATATGAGGCAACCGAGTTCACCATGGCCAAGTCGGATCAGCCGGTCACCATCAAGAAATACGCCAATCGCCGCCTCTACAATACCGGCACCAGCACCTATGTGACGCTCGAAGACCTTGCCGCCATGGTGAAGGGAGGCGAGGACTTTCTTGTGCACGATGCCAAGACCGGCGAGGACATCACGCGGCAGGTTTTGGCGCAGATCATCTTCGATCAGGAAAACAAGGAGGGCCAGAGCATGTTGCCGATCGCCTTCCTGCGTCAGCTCATCCGGTTTTACGGCGACAGCATGCAAATGCTCGTGCCGCGCTATCTGGAAGTGTCCATCGATTCATTCACGCGCGAGCAGGAAAAATTCCGGCAGCAGATGGCGCAGGCTTTTGGGGTCGGTCCGTTCGGGGCGCTGGAAGAGCAGGTGCGGCGGAACATGGAGATGTTCGAGCGCGCGTTTTCCATGTTCACGCCGTTCGCGCGGCGCGAGCAGCAGTCCGCGATGGAAGCCGGAAAGCCCCAGGCGGGTACCAGCGAGGGCGACGAGATTCACGACCTCAAGCGCCAGATGGAGGAGATGCAGAAGCGTCTCGACCGCTTGAGCGACAAGGACGACCGCTTGAGCGACAAGGAAAAGGCTTGATTGCGTCGCGCTGCAAAATCGCTCGCTGCGATTTCTTCGTAGGGGCGAGGCATTGCCTCGCCCTCGTCCAGCACCGCCTTCTCAGTAGCCGATCGCGCAGCCGTCCTTGCGCGGATCGGAGCCCCCGATCAGTACGCCTCGATGCCAATCGATCTGGATCGCCTGCGCGCCTCCCCATGGCGCATGCGCGACCGCCACATCGTGGCCGCGCGCCGCAAGCGCCTCCATGGTTGCTTGCGGCACATTGCGCTCCACGATCGTTTGCTCGTCGGCGAAGAAAACACGCGGCGCATCGATTGCAGCCTGCACGTCCATGCGGTGATCGACCAGGTTGGTGATCACCTGCACATGTCCCATGGGCTGGTAGTGGGCGCCCATCACGCCGAAGGCCATGACGCAGCGCTCGCCGCGGAAGGCAAGCGCCGGAATGATGGTGTGCAGCGGTCGCTTGCCCGGCCCGAAGGCATTGGGATGATCGGGATCGAGCACGAAGCATGCGCCACGATTGGTCAGCATGATCCCGGTCTTTTCCGTGCAGATGCCGGCGCCGAATTGGGAATAGAGCGTGTTGATGAAGGAGACCGCCATGCGGTCGCGATCCACCACGGTAAGATAGACGGTATCGCCGCCGAATGCCGGCAGCGGAGATCCCGGCGGCGCGCGGCGGGTGCGATCGATGCGCTGCGCGAGCTTTGCCGCGAACGGCTTGCCTGTCAGGCTTGCAACTGAAACCCGCATCGCGCTGGGCTCGGCAATGTGGGCATCGCGCACCGCGTAAGCGAGCCTCGCGCCTTCGAGCATGATGTGGAAGCGGTCGGGGCCGACCGGATCAAGCTCCGCCAGATCAAACTGCTCCAGGATGTTGAGCAGCACCAGCGCGGTCAGTCCCTGGGTGTTGGGCGGCAGCTCGAGAACATCGAGGCCGCGGTAGCTGGTCGTGATCGGCGTGACGACCTCGCCGCGATGGCGCGCGAAATCTTCGATCGTCAGAAAGGAACCGCGGCTCGCCAGCGTGGATGCCAGGTCCTGGGCGACTGCTCCCTCGTAAAAACCCTTCGGCCCCTGCGCCGCAATGGTGCGCAAGCTCTCGGCGAGCGCCGGCAGCTTCACCACGTCGCCCTCCGCAGGCGCATTGCCGTCGCGGAGGTAATGGCGCGCGGCGCCGGCGTTCGCGCGAAGCTTCGGAACAAGTTGCGACCAGTCCCACGCAATGCGCGACGCGACCGGGAAGCCTTCCTCGGCATAATGGATGGCAGGCGCCAAGGCGCGGTCCAGTCCGAACCGTCCATGTGCCGTCAGCACCGCCGCCCAGGCATCGATCGCGCCCGGGACTGTCACGGCGTGGATGGAATCGGGAGCGACGTTTGCGAGCCCTTGCCCGATCAAAACCTCGATGGAAGCTTTCTGTCCCGTGCGACCGCAGCCGTTGTATCCCCAGACCGGAGCCCCCGGCTTTGCGATCATGCAGAAGCAGTCGCCGCCGATCCCGGTCATGTGCGGCTCTGCCAGGCTCAGCACGGCTGCCGCGGTCACCGCGGCATCGGCGGCATTGCCGCCGTTACGCAGGACTTCGATCGCGGCGAGGCTCGCGAGTGGATGCGAGGTGGCGGCCATCCCGTCGCACGCAATGGCAGGGGAGCGGCCGGGCAGATGAAAATCGCGGGTCATCGAGGGGCGGCTAAGCGAGCCCGCATCCTCCTGCGGCTAGATTTCCTTCTGGGCCTTCAGGATCTGGCGGCCGCGGTACATGCCGGTCTTGAGATCGACGTGGTGGGGCCTCCGCAGCTCGCCCGAATCCTTGTCCTCGACATAGGTCGGCCGCGTCAGCGCATCGGCGGAGCGCCGCATTCCTCGCCGCGACGGCGATACCTTTCGTTTTGGAACAGCCATGCTCTAGCTCCTGACGGGCTTGCGGTGAATGCGGGGACGGCATCGGCTTATAGGGGAATGACCCCTTTGATGCCAGGGCGGCTCTCCTGCTTGCTTTTCTGCGCTGTCTGCGCGCGCATGGACGGGGATTGCTGGCCCGCGCGAACGCTCGCCGGCCTGGCGCAAGCTGCAAGTGACGCCTGGGCGGCCCCGCGCGCCTCGTAGATGCCAGCCAGCCGGCGTACCGCCGGTCCGGGTAGCCGCGCGCTGCGCCGCCGCGGGTTCGGCAGCACGGCGGCCAGCAACGCCGCCTCGCGCGCCGTCAGCGCGCGGACCGGCTTGTTGAAGGCATAGCGGCTCGCAGCTTCCGCTCCGAACTGGCCGCTCGGCCCCCACTCCGCAATGTTGAGATAGATTTCGAGCACGCGCCATTTCGGCAAGACCAGATCGATCCACATGGCCAGCGGAAGCTCCAGCGCCTTGCGCACAAAGCTGCGGCCGGGCCACAGGAACAGGTTCTTCGCGGTCTGCTGGGTGATGGTGGACACTCCCTTCGCCTCGCCGATGTCGTCGACATCCTCGATCCGCTCGCGCAGCTCATGCCAGTCGATGCCGCGATGGCGGCAATAACGGCCGTCTTCGGCCGCGATCACGGTGACTGGCAGCGCCGGCGCCATCCGCTCGATCGGCACGAAGCTTCGTTCCACCCGCGCACCGCGGGCCCAGCGCCACAGCATGAGTGTCGAGACCGGGTTCACCACCCGATAGAGCGGCACCAGCAGATAGGGCAGGAGCAGCAGAGCCAGCATGACTACGAGGACGGCCAAGAGCACTTGCGACGGCCGCCCCGGCCGGGTCGATGCTTTCGGCCGCCGGGGACGCTGCTCTGTTGTTTTGGCCATTGAGTTGAATGGTTCAGTTTGGCGCCGCATCTCGAGGCCCGG
>DASXIG010000590.1:0-5270 GCA_036498105.1 Xanthobacteraceae bacterium
CCGCCGCCGCGCTTCATCGGCCTGATCTCGTGGAAGCGGGTCTCCCAGAACCGCAGCACGTGCTGAGGGATTTTCAGCTCCGCCGCCACCTCGCTTATGGTGCGGAACGCCTCGGGTGCCTTGTCCAACCGCCGTGCTCCCGATCAGCTTTGGGCCTGCTCGACCTCCTCAGGCGCATTGATGCGCTGCTTGAGGATCGCGGAGGGTTTGAACACCATGACGCGCCGTGGTGAGATCGGGACCTCCTTGCCGGTCTTGGGATTGCGTCCGACCCGTTGTCCCTTGCTGCGAACGACAAAAGAGCCGAACGAGGACAATTTCACGGTCTCACCGCGTTGGAGGCAGTCCGTTATCTCTTTCAGCACAAGCTCGACGAGCTCCGCCGACTCCGTACGCGACAACCCTACCTTCTGGTAGACCGCCTCGCACAAGTCCGCCCGCGTGACCGTTTTTCCCGTCATCGCCCAGCCCGTCTCCGGCGGTCAACATATCCCTCTGAATTTACAGACGATATTAGGTTGGAAGGGCACGGTCAACGGGGCCTCCCCCATACCTCTCGCCTACCGGACGAGATATTATGGAGTCACCAGCGCACCAGCACGGCGCCCCAGGTGAAACCGCCCCCCATCGCCTCCATCATCACCAGATCGCCGCACTTGATGCAGCCGTCCGCCACTGCCGAGGCGAGCGCGAGAGGAATGGACGCGGCCGAAGTGTTGCCGTGCTTGGCAACCGTGGTGATCACCTTTTCCGGGGCAATGCCGAGCTTCTTTGCAGAGTCATCGATGATGCGCTGATTGGCCTGGTGCGGCACAAACCAATCGATATCGTCCGCCGTATAGCCTGTGGCCTTGAAGGTCTCGTCGATGACGTCGCTGATCATCGCCACTGCGTGCTTGAAGACGGCACGGCCTTCCATGCGCAGGTGCCCAACGGTCTGCGTCGATGATGGTCCGCCATCCACGTAGAGCTTGGATTTATGACGGCCATCCGACCGCAACCTCGCTCCCAGAATTCCGCGGTCCTCGCGCGTGCCGGGCTGAGTGCTGGCTTCGAGCACCACGGCACCTGCGCCATCCCCAAACAGCACGCAGGTCGTGCGATCCTTCCAATCGATGATGCGCGAGAACGTCTCGGCGCCGATCACCAAGGCACGCTGAAACGCGCCGGTCCGCAGCAGCCCGTCCACCGTCGCCAGGCCATAGACAAATCCAGAGCACACCGCCTGCACATCGAAAGCCGCGCCGTGACTGATGCCGAGGCCGGCTTGCACCGAGACCGCGCTGGCGGGAAAGGTGTTGTCGGGGGTGGAAGTCGCAAGCACGATGAGGTCGATGGATTGTGCCTCCATGCGAGCTGCGGTCAGCGCGGCGCGCGCCGCGGCGAGAGCCATGTCAGACGTGGTTTCGCCTTCGTCCGCGATGTGACGCTCGCGAATGCCGGTGCGCTGTCGGATCCAGTCATCGGAGGTCTCGACCATCTTCGACAATTCGGCATTGCTCAGGACCCGGCGGGGCAGATAGCTGCCGCAGCCGAGCACGACTGACCGGGTCACGGTCACGATGCGACGCTCCGGGCCCTGCTCGCGACGTCGGTTGCCGCCGCGGCGCCGGGACCGTTGAGCGTCTGTCCGACCTTGGCGAGCAACGCGTGGCGTACCATGTCGTAACCGATGTCTATGGCGCAGGCGAAGCCTTCGGCGTCGGTCGCGCCGTGACTCTTGATGACGATACCATTCAGCCCGAGGAATACGCCGCCGTTCGACTTGCGCGGATCCATCTTCTCGCTGAGCGCATGGAACGCCCCACGCGCCAATACATAACCGAGCTTCCGCGTCAGCGTCCGTTCGAGCTCGCCCCTGAGGATGTGTGTGAGCTGACGCGCCGTTCCCTCAGCCGCCTTGAGCGCGATGTTTCCGGTAAATCCCTCGGTCACCACCACATCCACTGTGCCCTTGCCGATATCATCGCCTTCCACGAATCCGAAATATTCGAATTGCGGTCGCGGGCTTTCACGCAGCAGTTGAGCCGCTCGCCGCACCTCCTCTAGTCCTTTCACCTCCTCCACGCCAATGTTGAGGAGCCCGACCGTAGGCCGCTCGATCCCCAGCACTACCCTCGCCATGGCGCTCCCCATGGCAGCCAAATTGACCAGGTGCGCCGCGTCAGCGCCGATCGAGGCACCGAGATCGAGGACGATGCACTTACCTTCGATGGTGGGCCACACGGCTGAAATCGCCGGCCGCTGGATGCCCGGCATCGTCTTGAGCTCGAATTTGGCCATCGCCATGAGCGCGCCGGTATTGCCGGCCGATACAGCGGCATCGGCCTGGCCCTTCTTGACCGCGTCGATGGCGAGCCACATGGACGACTTCCAGCGCCCTTTGCGGAGCGCCTGGCTCGGCTTGTCGTTCATTGTGATGGCGACGTCCGTGTGCACGACACGGGAATTGGACTTGAGCCGCGGGCGGGCATCGAGCAGCGGCTCGAGCACCGCGCGATCGCCGAAAAACAGGAACTCGATATCGGAGCGGTGCGCGAGCGAAAGCTCAGCTCCCGGAACAACGACCGCAGCGCCGTGGTCCCCCCCCATGGCATCGAGGGCGAGGCGGACTTTGTGAAGCATGGCGCGACAATACCGCGTCGGCTAGAGGACACAACCCAATTACCCCTCCCCTTCGCGGCGGCTTCTCTTCAGCGCCGCCAAAGCAGCGAATGGGCGCGCAACGTCTCCGCTGCGCTCCGGAGATTCGAACGCCATGCCCGGCTTGCGCGGATATGGGTCGATGCCGAGAACGAGAAACTCTGTTGCCAGCGCGCCGAGATCGACCCTCCCGTTCACCAGCCCTTCCGGCTGGTCATCCAAGGGAATTTCGACTTCCCCGCGGACTGCATCTTCGGTCGCGTCGGCCGCACTGGGCAAGAACACGAGGTCGACGGGTTCCTCGACCTCGTTCTCGATCGGCTCGAGCGTGATCCCGCAGGTTTGGCCAACGGTGGCCGATACCCGTCCAACCACCCGCAAGCCGCTGCGCCCGTGAGGCGTGACGTCGAAGGTGGCGGACAGCCGGGGCAAGCCCGCAAGACCGGCGAGCGCCGCAACGTAGCGGCGCACCTGCTCACTGGCGACAAGCCCCAGATGAAGCCCAGTCGCAGGTACATCGCTTTGGGCAACAGGAACGTGCCAGGGGTGTGCGGCCGTGCGACCACGTGGCGTGGCGTTATGATTGTGCCGCCGCATGGACCTGCTCCGGATCAGGAAAGCGGATTGTGCCATGATCAAACCTGTCCTGACCTGCGAGGCCTTCCGCCACCCCGCGGCAGTACCCCGCAAGACGCGCTGCCGCGCCCACTTCCGAGTGGCCGCCGTAGACGTGACGGGCAAGAGCGGCACTCAGTTTTTCCTCACTGCCACCACCGGCAAGCGCTGTCCCATAGGCGGTCTGGCGCGCATAAAAGGCTGCTCCGATCAGCCGCATTTTCCGCGGCACGGCGAGATCTCCAACCCCCATTTCGCGCATGTTGTCGTCCATGTCGCAGCAGAATCGATCGAACAGCGCCTGCCCCAGGTTGCGGCGGCCCAGCTTCGGCTGCTGGAAGTGCCGCAATACCAGGATGAGATGCAGCATGATCATCTCCAGCCGACCGGTCACGGTGTCGGGGACGCCGTAAGCCTCGTAAAAAGCGCGCTGCCGCGCCTGCGCCACGATGGCGCCATAGAGGCAGGGAATGCTGAGGTCTCGTGGGGTGGGGGCAAACCAGCGGAATATCATTGGGTTAACCGTGGGACCAAGCCGGATGGCTCGCCATCGCGCGGCTGTGTCGGTAGCGCCAGGGACATCGCAGCGAATGCAAGCATAATATGGGGATCGCTGTCCGCTTGAGTAGATCGCGTTTGGCATCTGCCGTCGCCGGCTCCCGGGCCGCAGCGGCAATGATGCTTGTTGCCGTTCTACTCGGGGGCTGTTTCTCGGAGACCTATCGCAAAGGCTATATCGTGCCCGACGGCGCGCTCGAGCAGATCCCCATTGGATCGACTCAGGAGCAAGTCCTGCTCGTCCTCGGCACGCCCTCAACGGTCGCTACCGTGACGGGCGAGGCGTACTATTACATCTCCCAGCGTGCCGAACGGCCCATCGGCTTCCTGCCGGCTCAAGTGACCGATCAACGTGTCATTGCGGTCTACTTCGACAAGCATCGCCGGGTGGAACGGCTTGCCGACTATGGCATGAAGGACGGCAAGCTCTTCGACTTCGTCAGCCGCACAACTCCCACCAGCGGCAAGGATACCGGCTTCATCACCGGAATCATCAAGATCTTCTAGTGCCGCCGATTCGAAGTTCCTACAGTGGTAGCCGCGAGCTCGTAGAGGAACTTCAAATCGAAAAGCGGCACTAGAATCATATTTGCTAGTGCCCCTTTGCTTCCGAAGTTCGTGTCAGAGGGCACCGCAATGTATGACGAACTTCGGAAGCGGGGCACTAGCGAGCATGGGCAAGGACGGCGAGCAGAAGGAGCGCCACGATGTTGGTGATCTTGATCATCGGGTTTATCGCCGGTCCGGCGGTGTCCTTGTACGGATCGCCAACGGTATCGCCGGTCACCGCCGCCTTGTGGGGTTCGGAGCCCTTGCCGCCGTAGTGACCGTCTTCGATGTATTTTTTGGCATTGTCCCAGGCGCCCCCGCCTGAGGTCATCGAGATCGCCACGAAGATGCCGTTGACAATCACCCCCAGCAACATGGCCCCTACCGCGGAAAAGCCGGCGGATTTTCCGTTCGCTCCACCGCCCGCAATCCAATACACCACGTAATAGACAACAATCGGGGAAAGGACAGGCAGCAGCGATGGAATTATCATCTGTTTGATGGCCGCAACGGTGAGAAGATCGACCGCCTTGCCATAGTCGGGCTTGTCGGTGCCTGCCATGATGCCAGGCTTTTCCCGGAACTGCCGGCGAACCTCTTCCACGATCGCCGCCGCGGCGCGGCCCACCGCGGTCATACCCAGCGCCCCGAACAGATAGGGCAGCAACCCGCCGAACAAGAGCCCAGCGACCACATACGGATTGTTCAGCGAGAAATCGAGCCTGATGCCCTGGAAATAAGGGTGGTGCGCGGAGTCGGAGATGAAGAACTGCAGATCCTGATTGTACGCCGCGAACAAGACGAGGGCGCCGAGACCGGCTGAGCCGATCGCGTAGCCTTTGGTCACGGCCTTGGTGGTATTGCCGACCGCATCAAGGGCGTCAGTCGATTTGCGCACCTCCGCG